>LFTS01000005.1:3160-18028 GCA_001513435.1 Gammaproteobacteria bacterium DTU040 | reverse complement strand
CGGAGGGTGCATTCTATCTAGCTGGGCTGTGGGTGCAGGCCGCGCAGTATACACAAATATGAGTACCGCTGTAAGTAGTGATTTTAGCTCTGACCGCAGCCCTTCGAGGGCTGTTTGAGTAGCGGTATTTATCGTGCAATGGAAGCGTGGCCACATATAGAGCTTGCAAGATCACAAAAATGGTAATGAATTTAGAGCGGTTATTACACGCCTGGCAAGTGCATTTCAGGTCTCTGCAGCCGAGGGTACGAGTACGGTGATCCAGTGACAGGTCAAGTGGCAGGTCAAGTCACTCAAGAGGTTAAAGCGCTTCTAAACCGGCAATCTAAATTTGACCCAGCTTGAGAGTTTTTGTCAGTGCCATGTCAGCTGAACAACGCTTGCTAACAGTACTTCAGCCCCTGAGTAGCGGCATACCGATTCAAGCTCCTTACTAATCATTGACTTGAGTCGTTTCGATCTGCCGGTGCAGGCAGATGCTCGGCTATCTCTGCGGTAGCAACCACTGCAGTGCTATGCGTCATTGAGATTGTCTGTCAGCAGTGACGGGGTTGTTTAATCGTGAATGGTATTGTGCAGTCTATGGATGGCTTCAACCACTTGAGTTGCACCGTCACGTATGCCTGCAATGGCTTCACCGGCTTGATGTGCCATGTGCCGCATTGTCCTGGCTGTGTAGTTGTTTGCTGGCACTGATAAACACGTATTGTGTATAAAGCCTTGCGGGCCAGCGGCCAGCGCTCCCAGCGTGCAGTAAGTTGCTAACCCATAAACTCATACAATCAATTAACAGACAGGGCGCTGGACTCTGCTGTGCATATTCACTCAAGACCTGAGCTAAATTCAGCGGCTCTTCCACCAACCCCCAACTCGCGGGTCAAATGGCTTGGTGGCGACTGATTCTATTCGCCATTTCAGCATCGCCTGCCGTGGCTGTAGCGACATACACCACTGGCTTATTTTGCGCTAAGGCTTGTGCTTCGGCAAAGCCCGTTTTACCTGAGCGAATACCGCCCAACACCAAGGTGTGACAAGTTGTTGAGATCATCCGCGACTCCAGAGCCTTGGTATACTATGCATTTAAAACGCAGTCAGCTTGGACTGGCAACGTAATCTAAAAATATCATAACCGTCAGCGCGCCATGATATTCAACAGCAAAGCTCTAGCGGTTTTTTGATTGCTGCTTTTTACTGCCGTGTTAGACTGCTGAACTGATTGCCAGTATGTCGCGTATCGAGTTGATGGGTGACTTGGTTTTATTCGAAGAACAGCTTTTACTCTTTCAGCACTAGCTCACCTTGTTCAGGATCAAAGCGCATCTGTTTCAGTCGCTCGACAAACCACTTCAAGCCTTTACCGCTATTACTGCGTAGCCAAGCGACGGATATGTCGACCGGCGCTCGTGTGGCGTCCAAGGGCAAAACTATTAATTGACCCTCTGCAACGTGCTGGGTAATGCGGTGGCGCGGCAAATAGCCCACGCCAAGTCCTTTGCATTGCGCGGCAATTTTATGTTCGATGCTCGGCACGTAAATACGGCTGCGGCCATCCAGAAGCCCCGCTGAGCGCGTCGGTAAACGTTGCGAACTGTCGGCAACCACCACTGTGGGGTAGTCTAAGATAGCGCTGGTTGCTATCGGCGTGGGCAGTTGGGTTAATGGATGTCCTGCGGCAACCGCAAAATCAAATGCTACTTGGCCGAGCGAATGCAGGACAAAACCTGGAGCAGGCGCAGCGCCTTCTGCGCCAATCACTAGATCGCAACGATCATCGCTAAGCGCATCCCAACTACCACTCAGTACTTCTTCACTGAGACGTATTTCAGTCTTAGGTTGAATGCGCTGAAAGTCTTCAATCAGCGCATAAATAGCGTCGCTGCTCAGTACGCTCTCAATGCAAATTCGTAGCACCACTTCCCAGCCGTCCGCGGCTTGACGGGCCTGCGCCGCCAGCTCTTGCGAGGCCTTGAGAATATGTCGGCCTTGTTCGAGGACCAAGCGTCCAATTGCGGTTAACTCAGCTTTACGACGGCTGCGATCAAAGAGTTCCACGCCAAGATCTTCTTCGAGTTTATTGATCGTGTAAGAAACGGCGGATGGCACACGGTGCAACTCTTCTGCCGCAGCGGCAAAACTGTGACGGCGCTCGATCGCATCAAGAGTTTGCAAGGCATCTAAGCTGATAAGTAAAGTCATAGTTCAGTTTTTCTGGTCATAAAGGTCAAAACGTTCCGTTATTATCTTCTTAGTCTTTGTACTATAGTGGTTACATCAAACAACATAACTGATTCTACTTGGAGAGAACATCATGAGCAAAGCTTTAATTCAGCGTGTACTGACAACTGACAACTGACAACAGCTTGAGCGGCTTGCTCATGCGCCTTAGTGCTGGGGTGATTTTTGCGGCGCATGACGCGCAGAAGTTATTCGGTAGTTTTGGCGGCGGCGGTTTGGAAGGAACAGCGCAGTGGATGGCTTCGATTGGTTTGGAGCCGGGTTACTTAATGGCGTTGGCCGCCGGCAGTGCAGAGCTCTTTAGTGGTATCGCCCTGCTGCTTGGACTGCTGACGCGACCTGCAGCATTTGTGCTGGCAATGACCATGCTGGTTGCAGTCATCACAGTGCACCTGCCTAACGGATTGTTTTTGAGTAACAACGGCTATGAATTTGGCCTGGCGTTACTGGCCATCACCGGTGCTTTAGTCTTAAACGGCGGCGGTAAGCTTTCGCTGGACCGTATGCTCAGTGCACGCTTAGGCAACGGCCGCGCTGATTCATTCTAAGTTTCGGCGTCTATCGCCAACCTACATAACATAAGCACGCAGGAAGATGGTCTTCCTTCGTGCAGGATTCTCACAGACAAATGGAGGCTCTAACATGGGCTTATTAGTAGACGGTCAATGGCATGACCAATGGTATGACACTGACTCCACTGGCGGTAAATTCGAGCGCAGTGAATCACAATTTCGTAACTGGGTCACCGCTGATGGCAGCGCTGGACCAAGCGGCGTAGCAGGCTTTAAAGCTGAAGCCGGACGCTATCACTTATATGTTTCTTTAGCCTGTCCCTGGGCGCACCGCACACTGATTTTTCGCAAGCTCAAAGGGCTTGAGTCGATGATTTCAGTGTCAGTGGTCAATCCGTTTATGCGTGAGCATGGCTGGACCTTTGCTGAAGGCGCAGGGGTGGTTGCAGATCCCCTCTTCCAAGCAGATTACATGCATCAGATTTATACCGCTGCTGATCCAAAATACAGCGGTCGGGTGACCATTCCAGTGCTTTGGGATAAACAACAAAATGTGATGGTGAGCAACGAATCGTCTGAGATTATTCGTATGTTCAACTCGGCTTTTGACGAGATTGGCGCCAAATCTGGCGATTATTACCCCGAGGCGTTACGTACTGAGATTGATCGTGTCAACGAGCATGTCTATGACACCATCAATAACGGTGTGTACAAAGCCGGTTTCGCGACCAGTCAAAAAGCTTACGAGCTGGCAGTGTTCCCCTTGTTTGAAGCGCTAGATGAGCTTGAGCACCGCTTCTCCAAACAGCGCTATTTAGTAGGCGACCAGATCACCGAAGCAGACTGGCGTTTGTTTACCACACTGATTCGTTTTGATGCGGTGTATCACGGTCACTTTAAGTGCAACCTCAAGCAGATTGAAGATTATCCGCATGTGGCCGGTTATATGCGCGAGCTGTACCAGTGGCCTGGCGTGGCTGAGACGGTCAATATGCAACATATCAAAGAGCACTATTACCGCAGTCACGACACCATTAACCCAACCGGTGTGGTGCCAGCGGGTCCAGTGCTAGATTTTGCTCGACCACATGGTCGTAAGTGATTGTTGCTACATAACCAAGCTGGCTGAGCGGTTATTGACTCGCTGCTCAGTTCGGTATCGCTCATAACCCAGTGATGGAGGTCTCTTATGCAAGCGCTACAGTTTTCTGCAACTGGCTCTTTAGATACATTGCAATTGCATGGCTTGGCAAAGCCCGTGCCAGCTGCGGGCGAGGTATTGGTTGAGGTGCGTGCCACCGGCGTCAATCCCAGCGATATTAAGAATGTGCTGGGCTTGTTTCCTTACACCACCACGCCACGTATACCCGGCCGGGACTTTGCTGGCGTGATTGTTGAAGGGCCTGAACAGTTGCTGGGTCAAGCCGTATGGGGCGGTAGCGGTCAGGGTTTTGGTTTTTATCGTGATGGTTGCCATGCGCAGTATGTCGCGGTGCCAGTCAACGCAGTCACGCCGCTACCCAAGTCGTTAACCTTTGCTCAAGCGGCAACCTGCGGCGTGCCTTTTATCACCGCTTGGGATGCCCTTGAGCGCAGCCACGTTAAAGCGGGAACGCGTTTGCTGATTATCGGTGCTGGAGCAGTGGCTAAAGCGGCACAGGTTTTAGCCGAGGCGCGCGGTGCCGACGTGGTCATGGCGGCACGTCGTGCGGATGTTGTGCAAAGCCTGCAAGCGCAAGGTATTAAGGCTTTTCAGTTAAGCCAAGAAGGGCAACTGCCAGAGCAAGCACGTCAGCACTTCAAGCAACAAGCGCCTGAAGTGATTTTTGAAACCACAGGCTTCTGGCTTGCAGCAGCAGTCAATACAGTCGATACCTTTGGTCGTGTGGCGATTATTGCCGCACCAAAGGATGGCGTGATCAGTTTGTCGTCCTTGAATCTGTATCGCCGTGGCGGCTCAATTGTGGGGATTAATTCGCTGCTCTACAGCCTCGAAGAATGTGCGCAAATGCTTAAGCGTATCGGCGAAGCATTTGATGCTGGACTGCCAGCGCCCAGCGGATTTGTCGAATTACCCCTGTTGCAAGCCGTTGCTGCCTATCAACAGGTTAGCGCTGGCGCGGCAGAAAAGATTGTATTGATTCCATAACCAGCATGTTTGGCTGATAAGAATTAAATATCAGCAGGAGGTTTGACCATGATTGAATTACGACCTTACAACACGCTTGGCGGCGCCCAGCATGGCTGGTTAGAGACCCGCTACCATTTTTCTTTCGCGAATTATTACGACCCTAAACGCATGCGCTGGGGCCATCTGCGTGTCTGGAATGATGACATTATCGCCGCACATACAGGCTTTCCAGCGCATCCACACCGTGACATGGAAATCATCACTTATGTGCGCAGCGGTGCCATTACTCACCAAGACAGTTTGGGTAACCGTGGTCGTACTGAAGCTGGCGATGTGCAGGTTATGAGCGCTGGCAGCGGTATTATTCACAGTGAGATGAATGAAGAAAATGAAGCAACTCAGCTTTTCCAAATATGGATCATGCCCGACGAAAAGGGCTTGCCGCCGAGTTGGGGGACTAAGCCTTTTCCAAAGGAGCAGCGCAGCGGCTCTTTTATTACTCTGGCCAGTGGTTTACCGGGAGATACTGATGCGCTACCGATTCGTGCCAATGCTCGTTTAGTCGCGGCAACCTTGAAGGCTGGGCAAAGCACCGAATATCACATTGCCCCAGGGCGCAAAGTGTATCTAGTGCCAGCCAGTGGTGAGATCGAGATCAACGGCGTTGTCGCTGCAGCCGGTGATGGCGTGGCGATCAGTGATGAATCTTTACTCAAAGTCAGTGCTCTGCAGGACAGCGAAATTGTGCTGGTGGATGTCGCCTAAAATAGGCTATCCATGCTCAGTATGAAGGTGCAGTGAGTTGCGCTGACCTTAACATTGAACGTTTAACAGAAACTTCCCCATCGGGGGATGCTTGGCAAGTGATTTGCCTTGATTAGCAAACAGATCAACAAAGTTAAGTCTTAAAAGAGGAAACAAAAATGACTAAAGTATTGGTTCTTTATCACTCAATGTACGGCCATATCGAAACCATGGCCAATGCGGTCGCTGAAGGCGCACGCGGCGTGGCTGGTGTTGAGGTGACGGTAAAACGTGTACCCGAAACCATGAGCGCTGAAATTTTTAAAAATGCCGGTGGTAAAGTGGATCAAGCTGCAGAAGTGGCGACACCAGCAGAGTTGGCTGATTACGATGCCATTATCGTTGGTACACCAACGCGCTTCGGCAACATGAGCGGGCAGATGCGCAACTTCTTCGACCAAACCGGTGGTCTGTGGGCGAAAGGCGCGCTGGCCGGTAAAGTCGCCAGTGTTTTTACTTCAACAGGTACCGGTGGTGGCCAAGAAATGACCATTACCTCAACTTGGACCACGCTAGCACATCACGGCATGATCATTGTGCCAATCGGTTACACCACGCCCGAGCTGTTTGATATATCTCAGGTGAGTGGCGGCACGCCCTATGGTGCCTCGACGATTGCTGGTGGCGATGGCTTGCGTCAGCCTGATCCACGTGAGTTAGCGATCGCCCGTCATCAGGGTGCACATGTGGCTAAAATTGCCGCTAAGCTCAATGCGTAACAGCTAACTTAGCCTCACAAAAAGAGCCATACACCTCAAGATAGAGGTGTATGGCTCTTTTTTATTGGGCGCTAAAAAGTTCTCGCAAGACTGTAAGTGCACGGTTGCTAGCGTGCCCTGTCACCGTTTTGTCATGATGAACTGCTGTAATAATCACATCAATTAGCCATTGAGCCATTGGCGCATATCTGCAGTCGCTAAGAAATAGGGGGAACTCTCTCGGATGCCTTTGCACACTTATACAGTCAGATATACAGCACCGCTAATCGCCCACTTCTCTAAAGTTACAGGGGTTCATACTCGATGCAAAAAGAAAATGAATTGTTAATCATTATTAATGAGAAAATGATTAACACATATTTTCAACCGATTATTAGTGCTGATGGGCAGTCTATTTACGCCTATGAAGCATTAAGTCGTGGACCTTCAGGCAGCATCTTTTTTAGTCCGATTAATTTGTTTGAGCAAGCGAAGCAACAGCAAAAGCTGTTTGCTTTAGAAAGTGTCTGTCGAACGCAAGCCGTTGCGACATTTACGCAGCAGCAGTTACCCGGCAAGTTGTTCCTTAATGTATCGCCAGATACGCTTCTACAGCCCGATCACCATCGAGGTTTTACCCTTGAGCTGATTAACACTTTTGGTATCAGTCCAGAGCAAGTGGTAATTGAAATAACTGAGCATTCGCCAACCCATGATTACGAGCTGATGCGTCGTGCGGTTAAACATTATCAGGCGGAAGGGTTTTCTATTGCGCTGGATGATTTAGGTAGCGGCTATTCAAGCTTACGTCTCTGGTCTGAAGTCCATCCGGATTTTGTAAAAATAGATCGACATTTTATTAATGGCATTGAAAAAGACAGAGTGAAACGCGACTTTGTGCGTTCGATCATTGATATCGCGCGCTCGGTCAACAGCCAAGTGATTGCTGAAGGCATTGAAACCTTACAAGAGTTTGAAACCTTAAGCGAACTTGGTGTGGATTATTTGCAAGGCTATTACTTTGCCAAACCCAGCCCCATACCTGCACAACAGATTAGCAAAAGTGCACAAAAAATATGGCAGCAGGTCAAGCAAAGTCGTGAAATCTACCAGGAGCTGGAACAGATTGGCCAATTGAAATTGGACGTTAGCGCGATTGCTCCTGACCTGTGTATCGAAGAAGTGGTGTCAATATTTGAGAGTAACGAACACTGGCACTCTTTACCTGTTGTGGCAGATGGCGTGGTCATTGGGGTGATTAGACGCTCACAGTTGCTACAAACACTGAGTAAACCTTTTGGGCGTGATTTGTACGTTAAAAAAGCAGTTCGTCAGGTTTTGGATGATAAGTTTATCAGTGTGGAGCGGCATACTCGACTTGAAGTGGTTAGCCAATTAGTCGTGCAAAGAAATCGTCAGCAACTGCAGGACGACTTTATTATTACCGAGCAAGGTCAGTACTTTGGTGTCGGTCAGGTTATCGACTTATTAAAAATGATGACCGCGATACAGGTCAAAAATGCTAAAAACGCCAATCCACTGACTGGCTTACCAGGCAATCTGTTGATTCAAGAACATATTGATCAGCTGATCGCGAGTAAAAAATCCTTTGTCGCCTGCTACTTTGATCTTGATAACTTCAAACCCTATAACGACCAATATGGCTACGCCAAGGGTGACGTGGTTCTGCTGGGGGTCGCACAGTTACTGCAAAAGCATTGCCAGCCTGAACTTGATTTTGTCGGTCATGTCGGTGGTGATGATTATGTTGTGGTTTTTCGTAGCAGCAACTGGCAGTCCTATGTCCAAGCAGCGCTGGATGAGTTCAGGCGTCAGTGTTGTTCTTTTTATAATTCCCAGCATTTAAAAAATAATGGCATTTGGGCTGAAGACCGTTTTGGTGAAAAACGTTTTTTTAATCTAATGAGCATCTCTGTCGCTGCCATTGACTCAACATCGACACACTTAGATTCAGCGGCAACAGTGTCCAGCCGGCTGAGCCGGATTAAAGCTGAAGCGAAAAATACCATTGGTAATAGTTTAGTTGCTGAGCTATCCGGTGCGATTGTCCATCTTCCGACCGAATTTGAACATCCACAGCTCAAAGTGGGCAGCAATGGTTAAGTACGAGCACTTGCATTGCTTGTTAACCAAGCAAACCGTTAGCAGCTGGTGTTGAGCAACTTATTAGGGGTTTGTCATGCGTATTATTACCATCAGTCGCATAGCTACTGTGATGCTGACTTTGCTAGCTCTCTCTCTAGCGGTGATTTTGTACTGGGGGCTAGATAAGCTTAATCAGTCTTTTGTCAGCACCTTGAATTACTCAGAGTTACATCGTCAGGTCGCCGTGGATGTGCGGACTAAAATCCAAACCTATTTAACTACCGGTGATGCGACTTTCAATAGCCAGGCATTGGCTGATTTAGATTATTTAAATCAACAGGTTCTGCCAGGTTTGCCAGCCAGCTTAGCCAAACAGCTCAAGCCTGTCGCCGATGCTCTGTATTCAGGACTCAGCAATGAGTTTTTAGGTGCTGGGAAACTGGCCGGAGATGAGCAAGCGTTACTCTATCAAAACGAACGAGAAACAGCTGCAGCGCTTAAACGATTGGAAAATTATGCATTAAAGGCAATAGAACAGCAGCCGCAGACGGCGATGGCGTATTTACAGGCAACCTTGCGCTTAACACGTTTGCTGTCAGAGATAAAAAGTTTGCGCGAAAAATTCTGGAGCAATGGTAACGATGTTTATGTGCAGCAAATCGACAAAGCTCGCGAGCAATATAACCAAGAATTGCAGAAGGTTGAGCGCTTGCCGCGTCTTGGCTTATACCCTGTAGAGCAAGAAAATGAGTATGCGAGTTTAGCGGGTTGGGCAGTGCGTGCAAAAAATGCTAATGCTGAAGAGCAAGGCGATGAGATTTTACGTCAACTCAGTAGTCTGCATCAGCGTTACCCTTTAGAAATGCAGCGCTCCATTCAAGGATTGCAGGCTCGGGCGGATAGCTCAAATCAGGTGAATCAGCTTATTAACAACCTTGAGCAAGAAATTATTCAAGGCCAGCAATACGTTAATCAGAGTAAAGATAAGATTGAATTATTGGTTAAAAATCTATTTTTTGCATTTGTCGCAGGGTTATTGCTGATGGCTGTGATGCTCTATGAGTTTCAAAAACGTTTTATCATCAATAATCTGGCCAAGCTGCAGTCTGCATTAGCGGCATTGGTTGAGCAGGGTCATTTGAGTATGGTCGGTATGAACGCTGATCGTACAGAGTTGGGGCAAATTGCGGCGCTTTTTAATCAGCTTATTGCCAATATGCAACGGCAGCAGCAAGAAAAAAATCAGCAGCTACAAGATATCGGTGTCACGCTTGAGCAGTTGCTCAGCAGCTTCGATTCTATCATTACCAACGCTGACACCACGCGAGAGCAATTGCAGCAGGCTAGAGTTATCAGTCAAGAGCTTAATCAGTTAGCACAACAGGTTAACGACAGCTCCGCTAAAGCCAGACGCTTTGCTGAGGAAACCGCAAGCCTAATGAGCAATAGTGAGAATAGTGCCGGTGAAGTGGTCATTGCTGGCGAGCAAGCGATCAATAAAATTGATTTGAGCCAATTGGCGTTGCTCGATCTAGTTAAAGCGGTACAGCATGTGATGGGTATCCTCGATCAAATCAATCAGATTTCCGACCAAACGAATTTATTAGCGATCAACGCGACTATTGAGTCTGCACATGCGGGTGAGCATGGCCGTGCCTTTGCTGTCGTCGCCGATGAAGTACGTCAGCTATCAAAAAAAACGCATCAAGCCGTCAGTCAATCGACAGAGCTACTTAGCGCGCTTAATAGCGTGACTGACCGTGTTAAGCAGCACATTGAAGCGGTTTCGCACTCTACTGAGTACCAGTGTGATTTGGCTAAGAGCCTACAAGGCATCTCTCGTCAGGTTGGTGAGCACTCGTTGCAAGCGTCACAAACGGCGCAACAAAGCTCAAGTCTCACCGAGCAACAATATCAAAGTGTTGCGAGTTTTAGCCGACAAATGCAGGCCATGGAGCAGAGCGCTAATGCTGGCAGCCAAGAAGTTAAGCAGTTGCGTGCCCATGTCAGTGAAAAAATTCAGTTTCTGCGCACCAGTTTAGGCGTGTAACTTAGCTGCCTGACCGCGTAAAGTGACCTTCAAATAAAGCACGTTTGCAACCTGTCTAAAAAGTGGTTTTTTGTGATTTAACCAATGCCACTGATTACCCTGAATTTGCGGTGGAAAAGCAGGGTGAGATGCTTAAGCAGCGTCACGATCGTTTGGCGTGTTAAACGCTAAGCAAGGCGCATTTTCATGGTCTTAATTGCTCTATACCCCAGCACTTTGTCATTCGGCCAGCAGCCCATGCGGAGATTGGCTGTGCAGTGGTTGAGTGATCTGCATATTAAAGTCTGCATGCCACGTTAAGGGATAGATTGAGGCGCTATGAAATCATCAAATGAACAGTCTTCAGATGCTGAAGTGAGTCAGTTTGGACTACTGAAACAAAAGCGCTTTGCACCGTTTTTCTGGGTGCACTTTGCTGGCGCTGCCAACGATAATCTCTTTAAATTTGCTTTTGCCGTTATGGTGACTTACCAGCTCAGTGTCAGCTGGATGCCGCCGAGTATGGCGGGCTTGGTGATTGCTGCGTTATTTATCTTGCGAGCTGAACAATGGCTCACCGCTGACAATATCCACATACAAACCCTGCTCGAATAAATCATCATAGGCGTGACTGAAAGCGCGCTCAGTGCCGCTGTTTTGCGTGGCATGGTACTGCACGCGAGTCAGTTGTTGCTTGAGTGTGCTGGCGTCAGGTTTTTGATACTGACTGGGATCAAAAGCTTTGACTTGTTTATCTTTGGCCGGCGCTTTATTCGGTAGTTGCCTGTTTAACATCGGCCAGTTGTTCAATGTGCTGTTGCAGAATCGACTGACCGGCGTTGGCATTGGCCAGTGGGTTCGAACCCAACAACAGCTATGCAGCGAGTACGCTGACAAATTAGAACACAAATGGTTTTCCATTTTATGGACTGCAACATGGTCGTTTTCTCGATGAAAATCCAGATCGTAGTATGGCATAAATCATTTTTACTGAGTGCCCGACAGAAATACTCTGATAAATAAAAATGGCAATATCAGCGTTTTCATGAAACTGTCATTTAAGCGTTTTAAGATGCAGTCATCGGATAGCACAGGCTTCCGTGCTGATGCAAAGGCATCAGATCAGCTTGATGAATCAATCGGAGATTTCTATGACCGCGAAAATCAAAGCACTTGCTACAGCGTTAACGCTTTGCACGGCGTTTTCCACGTTTTCAGCTACGGCTGCCGTGGATGCAAAGCTGCCCGACTATCAACGCGCCAGTGGTATTTCAGGCAACCTGACCAGTATTGGTTCAGATACCTTAGCCAACCTGATGACCTTATGGGCGCAAGAGTTTAAAAAGAATTATCCAAACGTCAATGTGCAGATCCAAGCCGCTGGTTCTTCAACAGCGCCGCCAGCCTTGGCGGAAGGCACAGCCAATATGGGGCCGATGTCACGGATGATGAAAGACAGTGAGATTCAAGCGTTTGAAGAGCGTCATGGCTACCGCCCGACAGCTGTTCCGGTGGCGATTGATGCGCTGGCAGTGTATGTGCACAAAGATAATCCGATTGAAGGCCTGACCATTGAGCAAGTCGACGCGATTTTCTCCTCAACACGCCGCTGCAGCACAGGTAAAGACATTACGCGCTGGGGTGATCTGGGCTTGAGTGATGCCTGGGCTGAGCGACCGATTCAGCTTTACGGCCGTAACTCAGTGTCAGGTACTTACGGTTACTTTAAAGATAATGCCTTGTGTAAAGGTGACTTTAAAAACAACGTAAATGAGCAACCAGGTTCTGCTTCAGTAGTGCAGTCGGTGTCATCGTCGTTAAATGCCATCGGTTATTCTGGGATTGGCTACCGCACCTCATCGGTACGTGCAGTACCCTTGGCCGCAAAAGCGGGTGAGCCGTTTATCGAAGCCACACCTGAGCAAGCCGCCTCGGGCGATTTCCCGTTAGCACGCTACCTTTATGTGTATGTCAACAAGCGCCCTAACCAAGCCTTAGCGCCGCTAGATCGTGAGTTTGTCAAGCTGATGCTATCCAAGCAGGGGCAAGAAGTGGTTAACCGTGATGGTTATGTTCCATTGCCGTCCGCTGTGGTTGAGAAGTTGTATAAAGACCTTGAGTTGTAACAGCCGTTGGTCGATTTAAAAAAGGAGCTTCGGCTCCTTTTTTTTGTTTGTCATTTAACTGTCACATAAAAGTCTTAAAGTGCAGGCAAAGTTTCTTCAAGGGTCAGGCTATGCAGGATATATCGTCGCTATTAGAGCAGGAACTCAACAGTCCAGGCATGCGCACTCGGCGTAAATTTCGTGCTTTGAAAGATCGCTTTGCGCGACGGGCAATTGCACTGGGTGGTTTGAGCGTGATTGTTGCGATTACGCTGATTTTCTTTTACTTGTTGTATGAAGTGATGCCGCTGTTTAAAAGCGCCAGCATTGAACAAGAAAGCAGTTTTGCGCTGCCAGAGTCGCTGCATGGCGATAAGATTCTGACCCTGTTCACCGAAGAGCAAAATGAAATTGCTGCGCTGCTGAGCGAAAGTGGCAAGCTGCTGTTTATTAATGCGCACAACGGCCAGCCTGTCTCTGAACAGCAACTGCCGCTGCTGGATGCTGCAATTAGCAGTATTAAAGGTAAAACACCGGGCGATGACACGCTATTGCTGGGCCTCAATAATGGCCAAGCCCTGGCGCTGACAACCACTTTTAAAGTGGATTTTGATGCGCAAGGCCAGCGTTTGGGTGTTAAACCGCAGGTCACACAGCTGTTTAACGGAAAAACTGTGCCGCTTGACGCACAGCAACGCCCTTTGCACTACATTACCCAGCAGACAGCGCCTGGTGGGGTGTTGCTGGCCGGTTTAGTGGATAAGGGTGAGGTGGTAATGGCCTTACTGCGTCAGCGCAGTAATTTTATCACCGGTGAAGTACAGGAAACGCTAGAGCCAATCGTTTTTCCAAGCACCAGCTTATATCAGCGTGTGCTGATCGCACCTGACCATCACTACATTTTCGCCCTGCGTAGCAGCGGTCATCTGGATGTGTATGATTCAAGGGATCTGCACAATATTGAGCTGGCGCAGACCTTGGCATTGGTTAAACCTGGGCAGCAGGTGACCCAGATGATCTTTCAGCTGGCGCAGCAATCGTTATTAATCGGTGACTCACAAGGGCAGATTACGCAGTATTTTATGGTGCGCGATGAGCACAATCAGCAACAGCTGACGAAAATTCGCACCTTAAAACTAGCCGATGCACCGATTAAAGTTCTGGAAGCTGAGCAGCGCCGCAAGGGCTTTGTGGCCGTGGATGATCGCGGTCGGGTCGGGCTGTTTAATACCACTGCAGAGAAAACGGCGATTGATCAGCCGCTGCTCGATGCAGCGCCGCTGCTGGCGGCCTTAGCGCCACGTGCCTCAATGTTGTTAATGCAAGATGCACAGGGGGTTTTTCACCGTTATGCGATCGACAATCCGCATCCAGAAACCTCGCTGAAATCACTCTGGGGCAAAGTGTGGTACGAAGGTTATAGCGAGCCGCAATACACCTGGCAGTCGTCATCAGCCTCTAACGAGTTTGAACCTAAGTTCAGCCTTACACCGCTTGCGTTTGGCACCTTGAAAGCAGCGTTTTATGCGATGTTGCTGTCGGTGCCACTGGCGGTGTGTGGCGCAATGTACACTGCCTATTTTATGGCACCTGCGGTGCGGCGCAAAATCAAGCCAGTGATTGAATTAATGGAAGCCTTGCCGACCGTTATTTTAGGTTTCTTTGCGGGCTTATTCCTTGCACCCTTTATGGAAACCCACTTGCCCGGAGTGTTTGCCGTGCTGCTGCTGATGCCTTTGGGTATCGTCACCTTTGCTTTTGCTTGGGCGCAATTGCCTGAGCGTATCCGTGATCTGATTCCTGAAGGCTGGCATGTGGTGGTTTTAGTGCCGCTGGTGATGTTGCTGGGGTGGTTGTCGTTTAGCGTAAGTCAGCCGCTGGAACTGTGGTTTTTTAATGGCGATATGCGCAGCTGGCTGAGTAATGATCTAGGTATTGATTTTGATCAGCGCAATGCCATGGTGGTCGGTTTTGCCATGGGGTTTGCGGTGATTCCAACCATTTATTCGATTGCTGAAGATGCCTTGTTTGGTGTGCCGAAATCACTCAGCCATGGCTCTTTAGCCCTCGGCGCAACGCCTTGGCAAACCTTAGTTAGGGTGGTGTTGCCGACCGCCAGTCCGGGTATTTTTTCTGCGGTGATGATCGGTATGGGGCGTGCGGTGGGTGAAACCATGATCGTCTTAATGGCCACCGGTAATACGCCAGTGATGAGCGCCAATATTTTCGAAGGGATGCGTACTCTGGC
>LFTS01000005.1:2266-3019 GCA_001513435.1 Gammaproteobacteria bacterium DTU040 | reverse complement strand
TTTTTACGAGCAGATTGACACAGGTTTAGGAGCAGAGAAGATGCAGGTTTCGCTGAAAAAATGGGTGGCCAGTGGTAGCCCTTGGGTATGGTTGAATGCGGGGGCAGTTGCCATCAGTGTGGTGCTGGTCTTGGGCTTATTGGGTGTGATTGCTTCGCGAGGGTTAGTGCATTTTTGGCCTGCCAGCCTGCAACAATACCAATATACCGATGACCAAGGTATGCACATCCCAGTGTTGGGTGAGCGAGTACAGCGTGAACAAGTGACTGCAGAACAGATTCGCAATGCCGGCGTGTCGGTACCGCAAGGGATGCAGATTCTTGATCGTCAGTTGATTAAAGTGGGTAACCGCGAGTTATATGGCTCGGACTTTCGCTGGGTTTTAGAGCATCAGCTGAGCGATCTGCAATACCCTAAACATGCGGTGGCTTTGGAGCGCCGTGAGTGGGGTAATTTTTATGGCTACATTGTCGGTATCAAAGAAAATGGCCAGCTGATTGCTGAACAAGAGCCCGGTCAGAATCAACTTTGGGATGAAGTGCAGCGCCGCGCTGAGCGTGCCGGTGACATTTATCAGCGTATTCAAAGTTTAGAAGGTGGAACGATTGCTGCGCTCAACTATGAGCTGGAAAAGCTGCGTATCGCAGAGCGCAGTTTGCAACTGCAAGGTCAAGACAGCGCACAAAACTTAGCCGAGTTACAGGCGCAAAAAGCCCTATTGCAGGCCGACTATGCTACGCAAGAAGCGGAGTT
>LFTS01000005.1:0-2239 GCA_001513435.1 Gammaproteobacteria bacterium DTU040 | reverse complement strand
TAAAGAAGTTAACTTCAGCGAAGTGGTACGTCTCTATCAGCCTAACGCGCTGAGCCTATGGCAGAAAGTGCAGCACTACGTGTTGAAACTGGTGGAGTTTGTCTCTGACGATCCACGCGAAGCCAATACCGAAGGTGGTATTTTCCCAGCGATTTTTGGCACCGTGCTGATGGTGATGATTATGTCGTTGATCGTCACACCTTTTGGCGTGATTGCCGCCGTGTATCTGCGTGAATACGCCAGCCAAGGGTTAATAACCCGCATTATTCGCATTGCCGTGAATAACCTTGCCGGCGTGCCATCCATTGTCTATGGCGTGTTTGGCTTAGGCTTTTTTGTCTACTTTCTTGGTGGCAATTTAGATCAGCTGTTTTATGCCGCTGCTTTGCCGGCGCCAACCTTTGGTACCCCAGGTTTACTTTGGGCCTCGTTAACCTTGGCATTGCTGACCTTACCGGTGGTGATTGTCGCTACCGAAGAAGGTTTGTCACGGATTCCACGCTCGGTGCGTGAGGGCTCGTTAGCATTAGGTGCAACCAAATTTGAAACATTAATGCGCGTGGTGATCCCAATGGCCAGCCCTGCGATGATGACGGGCGTGATTCTTGCGGTCGCGCGCGCCGCCGGTGAAGTTGCACCGCTGATGCTGGTGGGTGTGGTCAAGTTAGCACCCAACTTACCCTTGGATTTCAATGCGCCGTTTCTGCACTTAGAGCGCAAGTTTATGCACTTGGGCTTTCATATTTATGATGTCGGCTTTCAAAGCCCCAACGTCGAAGCGGCGCGCCCTTTGGTGTATGCCACTGCTTTAATGTTGGTTGTGGTGATTGCCGTGCTCAATCTTACCGCCATCGGTATTCGTAATCGTCTGCGCGAGAAATTCCGTGCGCTGGATATGTAATTGATTTTTTATTTTCTCAAAAGGCAGTCATGATGAACTCAACCACAGCCGCATCCCATGCCATGAAATTCACCGCACTGGGCCGTTCCGTACAGCAACTGAGCTTGGCCGATGAAACGCCCTGTATTGATGTCAACAATATGCATCTGTACTACGGTGACAGCAAAGCCTTGAACGGCATCACCATGCAAATCCCGAAAAAACGCATCACCGCTTTTATTGGCCCGTCGGGCTGCGGTAAATCGACCTTATTGCGCTCGTTTAATCGTATGAATGATTTGGTCGATGGTGTGCGCATTGAAGGCCAAGTGACCATTGATGGCCATGATATTTATGCTAAAGGTGTCGACGTGGCTGATTTGCGTCGCCGCGTTGGCATGGTGTTTCAAAAGCCTAATCCGTTCCCGAAAACTATTTATGAAAACGTCGCTTATGGTTTGCGTATCCAAGGCATTAAAAATAAGCGTTTACTGGATGAAACCGTGGAATGGGCGCTGCGTTCGGCAGCCATTTGGGATGAAACCAAAGACCGTCTGCATGAGTCTGCTTTAGGTATGTCCGGTGGTCAGCAACAGCGTCTGGTGATTGCTCGCACCATTGCCGTCAAGCCAGAAGTGTTACTGCTGGACGAGCCTGCTTCGGCATTGGACCCGATCTCTACCTTGAAAATTGAAGAATTGCTCAACGATTTAAAAGACCGCTTCACCATTGTGATCGTCACTCACAATATGCAGCAAGCAGCGCGCGTCTCTGACTACACCGCGTTTATGTATTTGGGCCAACTGCTGGAATTTGATAACACTGATACCGTGTTTACCAACCCCGCCAACAAGCAAACCGAAGATTACATTACCGGTCGTTATGGCTAGAGATTCGCTAAACATGCATTCCCATAGCCTTGTTGTAGATGAGGGCCTTGAGCGCTGGGCATGGATCTTGTAGGAGCGGGCCATGCCCGCGATCAAGGGCAGCAGCGTGACAGAATGAGACTCTAAAAACATTGCATATAATTATTTATCCACAGGTGAGCAGGTGATATGAAAATGAATCAAGACAGCCATAGCACGCATATTTCCCAGAAATTTAATCAAGAACTGGAAGAGATCCGCAGTCAGCTGCTGGAAATGGGCGGCATGGTTGAGCAGCAAGTTAAAGATGCGGTGCAATCATTACTCGATGGTGACAGTCAATTAGCCAGCGAGGTGCGCGCCAAAGACCATCAAGTCAATCTGTTGCAGTTGAATATCGATGAGTACTGCACACAGATTCTTGCCCGTCGTCAGCCCGCCGCTTCAGATCTGCGCTTGGTGCTGGCGGTGATTCGTGCCACCGCTGATC
>LFTS01000167.1 GCA_001513435.1 Gammaproteobacteria bacterium DTU040 | reverse complement strand
AGCTAGCGATACACCACGGGCTCTATCTCAAGCTGCACGGCAAAACGCTGGTTGATATCCGCCTGAATACGACTGGCCAGCTCAAGAATGTCGCGTCCGGTTGCCTGGCCGTAATTGACTAACACCAAGGCTTGCTGAGCATGTACACCAGCATCGCCCTGACGAAACCCCTTCCAACCCGCCTGCTCAATCAGCCAACCGGCGGCCAGCTTGACCTGCCCATCGGCCATCGGATAACTAACCAGTTGTGGGAACTCGTGCTGCAAGCGTTGCGCCTGTGCCGCACTGACGATGGGGTTTTTAAAGAAACTGCCTGTATTGGCCAACTGTGCCGGGTCGGGCAATTTAGATTGCCGAATCGCCATCACCGCACGGCTAACATCCATGGCCGTTGGTGCATCAATCCCCTGCTCGGTTAACCAGCTTTGAATGGGCCCGTAACCCAGTTTTAATTCAGGTGTGCGTGACAAACGAAAATCCACACTGGTAATCACCCAGCGGTTAGACTGCTGCTTAAACACACTGTCGCGATAGGCAAAATCGCATTCGGCAGCAGTGAGCGTTACCGGCGTGAGGCTATCGCGCTCCAATGCTTGCACCTGTACGACACTGTCTTTGGTTTCAACCCCATAAGCACCGATATTTTGCACCGGCGCAGCGCCGACCGAGCCCGGAATCAGGCTTAGGTTCTCTAGCCCAGACAATCCTTGCGCCAAGCTCCACTGTACAAACTCATGCCAGTTCTCACCTGCCTGTACGCGTACAACGGCCTGTTCGGCATCGTCCTCTAGCCAGTCGATACCGCGCAAATTAAGCTGCAGCACCAAGCCGGCAAAATCCTTGCTTAAGACCAGATTACTGCCACCGCCCAACAACAACACCTCAAGCTGCTGTGCCTTAGCCCGGCCCAACGCTTCGCAGAGCTGATCCACGCTATCGACCCGCGCAAAGTAACGCGCCCGCACATCCACCGCGAGGGTGTTGTACGGGCGCAAAGAGAGGTGTTCTTGCAGGTGCAAACTCACAACTTGGCCTTTATCTCATCCAGCAACACTTCACTGGCTTGCTCCAGCATATCCAGCACCAGCTCAAAGCCGTCCTCGCCGCCATAATAGGGGTCTGGTACCTCATCGGGACTAATGCCAAAGCGCGGTAAATACAGCGCCAGCTCGGCTTTGGCGTCGGCGGGTTGAATCGCCTGTAAGTTGCTCAGGTTGCTTTTGTCCATCGCCAAAATCAGATCAAATTTAGCAAAATCCTCAGCCTGCGCCTGACGTCCACGCAGTGGGCTTAAATCATAGCCACGCTTGGCTGCCGCCGCCACGGTGCGAGGATCCGGTGCTTTGCCGATATGCCATTCAGCGGTACCGGCTGAATCAATAGTGATTTTATCGCTTAAACCTGCCTGTTCGACGTAATGGCGAAACACCCCTTCAGCAGTGGGAGAACGGCAAATATTACCTAAACACACAAATAAAACCTTCACTACGACTCCTTAAATAACTCACGGATACGCTGCAAATCCTCGGGGGTGTCCACACCCGGCGGTGGCGTCTCAAGAGCATCGGCTACATGAATCTGCTCACCATGCCATAGCGCCCTAAGTTGCTCTAGGCACTCGGTTAATTCTAACCAACAAGGACCCCATTCAACAAAACGCTGCAAAAAACCCACGCGGTAGGCATAAATACCAATATGACGGCGGTAAGGAATATCTACCGGCAACACATCGGGCTGACTTAAAAACGCATCACGCGCCCATGGCAAAGGCGCACGGCTAAAGGTTAACGCTAAGCCGTTTTTATCGCTCAGCACCTTGACCACATTGTTGTTCATCAAGCTGGCCATATCGTTGATCGGCTCAGCTAAAGTAGCCATCGCCGCTTCTGGGTGCTTGGCCAGATTATCTGCCACTTGATTCACTACCGCCGGCGGAATCAACGGCTCATCACCCTGCACATTCACCGCAATGGCTTCTACCGGCCAGCCCATGCTTTGCGCGACTTCTGCCAACCGATCAGTACCGGACTCATGATTGTCGCGCGTCATCACCACTTGCGCGCCAAAGCCTTGGCAGACCTCATAGATACGCTGATCGTCGGTGGCAATCACCACGTGTTTGGCCGCACTTTTTTGCGCCTGTTGCCACACCCGCTGAATCATCGGCTGACCAGCAATGTCTTGCAGCGGCTTACCGGGAAAGCGGCTTGAGGCATAACGCGCCGGAATCACCACATAAAAATCGTGCTGCATTATTTAGAATCCAAACGCTCGTCCGTGGTTAACGTACGTGCCTGCTCTTCCAGCATCACCGGAATACCGTCACGCACCGGAAAGGCTAAGCCATCGGCTTTACAGATAAGCTCGGTTTTATCCGCACTCAACTGCACATTACTTTTGCATAACGGACAGGCCAAAATATCCAACAACTTTGCATCCATCTCAGTTCACCTCGTAAAAATATTTGCGTTAATAGTGCTGATAAAAATAACTACGTAGCTCTAAACATCGTCTCAAAGCGCGCATTCAGCCACTGCACGAAACCCGCAGAAGGCTGTGCATCCACAGCAACATACCACCAGCGTTCTTGTGCGAAGGCTTGGCACTTTACTGCATCCTTCTCGGTCATCAGCACCGGTAAGTCATCATCAAAACTTAAATCAGCGGCAGTAAATTCAGCGTGATCAGCAAAGGCGTGGGTAATAGGATGCCAGTGTAACTGTTTCAGCGTATTAAAAAAACGCTGCGGATTACCAATCCCAGCTACGGCGTGCACGCGCTGCCCTGCAGGGAAATACTCTAATGGTTGGCGTGCACCCGTTTTAACATTAATTAACTGGGTCGGCTGCAAAAACATCGAAAACCCTTGCACGGAGTCCTCAGTCGCACCATTCAACAACACCGCATCCACCGACTGCAGACGCTCGACCGGTTCACGCAAAGGGCCCGCTGGCAAACAACGCTGATTGCCTAAACCACGCTGGGCATCAATCAGTACTAACTCCAAATCTCGCGCCAACTGATAATGCTGCAAACCATCATCACAGAGCACCAAATCCAGCTCATGTTCAGCCAACAATTGCTGCACGGCGCGGGGTCGTTGCGGATCAATCACCAGTGGCACAGCCGAGCGGCGCACTAGCAATGCTGGCTCATCACCCACTAAAGCCGCCTCATCGTCTGCCTGCACTGTCCACGGCCACTGCGCTGGCTGCCCACCATAGCCACGACTGACCACCCCCACGCGCAAGTTACGCGCACGGCAGTAGTCAATCAGCCATAAAATCAGCGGCGTTTTGCCCGTCCCGCCCACGGTAATGTTACCCACAATAATCACCGGCACAGGCGCACGGTAGCTGTCTAACTCACCCCGTAAAAACCGTTGACGCTTGCGCTGCACCACCGCACGGTAGAGTTTTTCCAACGGCCATAACGCAACAAGCCCAGCATGACCTTCATACCAGGCTTGTACGAGGCGGTCGGCAAATTTCACTGCGACTCTTGCGCCTCAATAGTGGTAATACGCATATGGATAAAACCAAGTTTAGAAGCTGCATCCATCGCGGTAACTACCGCCTGATGCGGTGCTTTACCATCGGCGCTCAGTGTAACGGGTAACTCTTTATCCCCTGCGGATACTTCAATTAAAGCCGCCATTAGCGAATTAAGATCGCTACTGGCCAGAGTCTTCCCATTAACTGCATAGTTACCTTCCTGACCCACTAAAATCTCTAAAGGAATAGTATATTGCTCCTCAGGCTGCACACCAGATACCGCTTCCGGTAAATCAATTTTCAGCAAGGTCTCGCGCGTAAAGGTGGTGGTTACCACAAAAAACAGTAGCAGAATAAACACCACATCGATCAGTGGCGCCAAGTTGATATCTACGGGTTCACGTGCTTTACGGGGGAATTTCACTCTTGAGCCTCGCTTAATTCAACCTCACGATCACCCTGCACAGCCTCGACCAGCTTAATCGCCTCTTGCTCCATGCCAACCACCAGCTCATCTACGCGGCGCTGTAAAAAACGGTGAAAGAACAGCGCTGGAATGGCCACGATTAAACCGGCTGCTGTAGTAATCAAAGCTTTAGCAATACCGCCCGCAAGTTGTGGTGCGTTCGCCATACCTGAGCCCATAAAGGCGCTGAAAATCTCAATCATCCCCAGCACTGTACCCAGCAAACCTAATAAAGGCGTAATCGCCGCAATGGTTCCCAGCGGCGTTAAATAACGCTCCAGCTCATTAACTACTTTAGTACCCGCTTCCTGGATACTTTCTTTCATTATATCGCGACCATGGCGGGACTTTGCTAAACCAGCCGCTAAAATCTGACCTAAGGCTGAACCCTTGCGCAGCTCTTTAAGCTTGCCACTATCAAGCTGTTTAGCCTGCACCCAGCGCCACACTTCCCCTAATAAATGCGGTGGATTAATCTTGCCGGGGCGTAACGTCCACAACCTTTCAGCCACAATAGCCACCGCTATAACTGAACAAACGATAATTGGCAGCATAATCCAGCCGCCCGATTTAATCAGCTCCCACACAAGCATCACTCCAAGCAAAAATTTTGCGTAACTTTAGCACAAGCACTAGCAGAGTCCGACTGAATTAGATCTCAATTCTCGCAGGTAAAGACAGAAATTTAACCAATAAAATTTAATCGCGACAAATTTACTCTTGTACACCATCACGCCAAAAAGCGCGCTGCTGTGCCATGCGCCATATTTTTTGATGTGCACCTAAATCAATACGCATCGCTTTATCGCTAGCCGTGTCGTAAATTTTTACCTGCGCCTGCTGCAAACGTTGCATCACAACCGCATGGGGATGTCCATAACCGTTATAACGCCCGCGTGAAATTAACACCGCGCTGGGTTGTAGGTGCTGCAAAAACTCAGCACTGGTAGAGGTACGACTGCCGTGATGCCCTGCGACCAGCCAATCAACTTGCAAATCAGGCTGCGCATCGAGCAGCGCCCGCTCACCGATCACCCCTAAATCTCCTGTCACCAGAAAACGTTCATCCTGCGCCTGCACCAATAAAACACAGGATGCCTCATTGCCCTCAGTCGCCTGCGACCATTGCCATTGCCAAAACCGCACGCCATCCCACTGCCAAGACTGCTCTGAGCAGGGTTGCGCCTGCCAATGCTGATGACGTTCCGGCTCACCGCTAATGCGCTGTAACACGGGCAGTTTTTGCAAAACAGCTTCAGCACCACCGGCATGGTCAGCGTCCGCATGTGACAAAACCAACTTATCAAGCTGCTTGATGCGCTCGCCACGCAAAAAAGGCCAAACAATCTGCTCGCCCGCATCCATGCCACCCATCTTTGGACCTGCGTCATACAGCAGAGCATGAGTCGCAGTGCGCACAACAATGGCCTGACCTTGTCCGACATCCAGCAGCCAAATCTGCGCCCTATTTGGCTGAACTTCATGGGTTAAGGGCGGCCACAACAGCGGAATAAATAAACCCAAAACCAGCCATGCAGGCCGTAATGCGCTGGGTAGTAACAATAAAAAAACCGCTAAAGCGGCTAACAGCAGCACCCACCAAGGCAAAAAAGGCGCATTCCAAGCCGCCAGCCAACTCACACCCAGCTCCAACACATGCCACATCAGCGTTAAAGACTGTGCCGCCAACCACAAAACAAACTGCGCCGCAGCGGGCCAAAACAACAACCCCGCCCCCAGCAAAGACAAAGGCAAAACCCACACACTCACAAAAGGCACCGCGACAATATTCGCTATGACACCCAACGCACTCACGGGCAATCCTAAAGCCAACAAAAAAGGCATCAACCCCAATGCCGCCGCCCACTGCGCACGGGTTAACACCTGCCACCACGGCCAACGACCTAAGCGCCAAGCAAACACCAGCAACAACACTGCTACCGCAGCAAAAGACAACCACAAGCCAGGCTGCAACACCACTAAAGGGTCGTAAAACAATATAAGGCTCAACGCGAGCATCCAAGGCGTCCAACTGGCCAGTTGCTGATAACGTAAGCGCCAAAACAACACCACCGCCACCATAATCAATGCCCGTTGCACCGGCACGGCAAAACCCGCCAAAGCGCCATACAACAGAGCACTCAGCAAAGCCAAGCCGCAAGCCACCGGCAACCAAGGGACGCGCATTGGCCACAGTGCCAAGCGTTGCAACCACGCAATAAGCGCATAAGCCAGACCAGCAACAAGACTAATATGCTGCCCCGAAATAACAAACAGATGCACCGTGCCAGAGCTTTGCAGCACTTGCCATTGCGCGCGCGACAAACCCGAACCATCACCTAACACCAAAGCAATCACGCCAGCACGCGCTGGCGTATCAGGCAGAGCAAGCAAAAGCCTATCACGCAGCGCTTCTCGCCAAGCAGCCAGTCCCCGCCCAGCACGCACACGCTCACCTGTTTTGACACTGCCGGTAGCCCCTATTGCGCGAGACGTCAGCCATTGCTGGTAATCAAAGGTGTGCGGATTCAACAAGCCGTGCGGTTGTTTTAAAGTTACCGCCAAGCGCCAATACTCACCTGCTTTAATTAGCGGTGGGTTATACCAAGATACGCGAATGCGACTGGGCAACTCAGTACGCCGCGACTGCGCATCCAACAACTCAAAGCGCACCACCGACTGTCCCGTTGCCGACTGCGACCACTGCGGCAAACCAGCCACCTGCCCTTCCAGCCAAACAGTCTGCCCATCCCACTCGTCCATTAAGCGATTGTTGAGCAGCAAAGTGGCCTGCCAACTAGCCCAGCAGAACGCCAACAAAAAAACCGCTAACCATCCCAACTTGCGCAGCAATAAGAGCGCACACAAGAGCAGCAATAATAACCAGTGCGGTGCGGGTAAAGCCGGAATAAAGCGTAACGCGATTACGCCAGCACAAAATGCCAAAAAATAAATACGCATATTGCCACTTCCTTGTGCCAATCGGTAAAAATCCAGAACTTGCTCGACTTACTTAGCCTTTCACAGGACTATAGTCACTTAATTAACACAGCCACCAGCTATAGGTCTAGACATACAGCTTCGCTACCGCGAATAATTGCGCAGTGGCTTGCAACATAATTAGCAACAAAACAAATGCAAATGAAACCGTTTAAACTGCGCTATAATGGCGATTCAGCATTAAAAAGAAGACAATTCTTCGCTAAGGAATACCACGCTATTTTTTGTTGCATCTTCACGCACAAGCCAATTTCTTGCAGATGCATAATAGCCTAATTTTTTCACATCGAGCTTTTCAATGCCACGAGAGTTATTCAGACGCTACATGCCCAACCCGGAAACCATTAAAGAAAACAAGTCTTTACGTTTCTTAGGCAACCTGATCCATGATGCAAACCTATGGCACCTCAACCGTCACTCCGTTGCAAGGGCTGTGGCTATAGGTTTGTTTTGGGCCATGATCCCCATGCCCATGCAAATGCTGGCCGCCGCACTGGTTGCCATTCCGTTACGCGCCAATCTTCCCCTGTCCATCGGGCTGGTCTGGCTGACCAACCCCCTGACCATGCCACCCATTTTTTATGCCACTTATAAACTGGGCTCATGGCTACTGGGCACCCCGGCAGTCAGCATGCCGGACAAACTCACCTTGCAATGGATCATGGAAGTCACCACCACCCACTGGCAGCCACTATATTTTGGCTCTTTTATTGCTGGCGTTGTGCTATCCGCCACCGGCTACTTTGGCACCTTGCTCTACTGGCGTTGGTGGGTTTCTAAAAGCTGGAAGCGCAGACAAAAAGCGCGTCAACAGAGCGACATTTCGAGCGAACAGAAATAGTTTTTGACACAGCTCACATTCTGTGTATAATTGTCGTCGCGGGATGGAGCAGTTTGGTAGCTCGTTGGGCTCATAACCCAAAGGTCGTCGGTTCAAATCCGGCTCCCGCAACCAGACAAAACAAAGGCGAATCAGTAACTTACTGGTTCGCCTTTTTTGTTTCTATCCTGCCAAATTTCCTCTGTGACAGATTTGTGACGTATGTGTGACAGATCTGCTTTTTCTGTTTTTCTCTTTCCCGAAGTTTTGACCGTAAGGCCGCTTTTGTCACAAACGGCTTTTGTCACAGCTTTTGGCATCCCTGCCCATCACCAGCAATCCTGAACACTGCCTTGAACCGATATTAGCCAGCACGGCTATGGTTCATCGTCTGGCATGAACTCCAAAATATCAGCGACCTCGCACTCAAAAAGCTTGCAGAGTTTGTCCAGTGCGTCCAGGTCGATCCGCTGCGCCGTTTCCTTATAAAGCAATGTGACCGTATTTCTATTCAGGCCGGTCTCCCTGGCCACGTCAACAATCTTCATTTTGTGCTCTCCCATCAGGCGAGCCAAGTGACACCGAATCATAAAATCCATCCCAGATAAATAAATTTGATTCTAAATGGCAAAAAGTGCTTGCAAATGCGATTCTGATGCGTAGAATGTCATTCTGAATGGCATTGCTTCACTTTGGATGCCTTTTCTTTACCCAGAGTAGACTAGCAGAGGAACACTGTTATGGACATTACTTATACCTACCTGACTACAGAAGAGCTTTCCGAGCGCATCAAGTACGACTGCCGAACGATTCGGCAAAACCTCAAGGACTCCGTTCTTCTTGAGGGTAAGCATTACATCAAGCCGTTTGGGCGTCGCAAAATTCTTTTCCTCTGGGAAGAAGTCGAAAAGACGATGCTGGCAGGTTCACGGAGCTGCGAGGTCTTGACCATTCCGATGGCAAATGGCGAGGTGTGCCATGTCTAAGGTTCGCGTACGTAAAGAAACAGGAAAGCTGTATCTGGATTTCATGTTTGCTGGTCATCGCTGCCGAGAGCAAACCGCCTTGGTAGATACGCCAGCGAACAGAAAAAAGGCTGAAGCTTTGCTTCAGCGGGTCCAGGCTAAAATCTTGCTGGGTCAGTTTGATTACGTAGAGTTTTTTCCGGGAAGCGGGAATATTGCAAAGGTACAGCCAACAGTGAGCGTTTCTGCAGCTACTGGCAACCGCGAACCGGAAGACACCCCTCTTTTCTCAGACTTTGCCGACCTATGGTTCGATGAAAACAAAATTCAGTGGCGCGGCTCGCATACAAAAAGTGTTGACTCGATCCTGAACAGTTCCTTGAAGCCGATCTTCAAGGGCAAGCATGTCAGCGAAATTACCAAGCCGGATATTTTGAAGGCCCGCAACAAAATGGCCAAGCGCCCTGGGCGTGGCCCCAGTCGCTTGATGTCGGCCAAATCAATCAACAACCACATGAACATCTTGCGGATGGTGATGACTGAGGCGGCTGACCGCTATGACTTCACCAACCCTTACCGCAACATCAAGCCGCTCAGGCTGCAGCGGGTGCACATCGAGCCGTTCAGCTTGAGCGAGGTGGAAACCATCCTGCGCACAGTGCGTGAGGATTACCGCAACTATTACCTGGTCCGCTTCTATACCGGTATGCGTACCGGCGAGATTGATGGCTTGAAGTGGGAGTACGTCGATTTTGAACGCCGTGAAATTCTGGTGCGTGAAACTCTGATCGCCGGTGAAACCGAATACACCAAAACCGATGGTTCACAACGTGAAATCCCCATGTTCGGCCCGGTGTATGACGCACTTAAAGAGCAGCATGCTGCGACAGGCCGGCTTAGCAAGTATGTGTTCTGCAACCGTGAGGGTAACCCCCTGGATCATAACAACGTGACCAAGAGGGTTTGGTACCCATTGCTTCGCGCACTCAATCTGAAGCAGCGCCGACCCTACCAGACACGGCATACGGCAGCGACGTTGTTTTTGGCATCTGGCGAGAACCCTGAGTGGGTGGCTCGTACCCTAGGGCATTCGACAACCGAAATGCTGTTCAAAGTGTATTCACGCTATGTACCCAACCTGACCAGACAGGATGGCTCGGCCTTTGAGCGGCTGATTCTGGGCGGCGGTGTGGAATAAGGAGAAACAAGACATGCAGCAAGCGCAATTCATCAAGCATCCGGGCCTTCCGCTGACGGCCCGTAACGTAACCATCTGGCTGATCAGCTACTACAGCATTACTCGGGGCAACGAGCTCTCTGTGTACTGGGGACTGCCGTACTGGGTTGATAACTACGAGGCGATCAGGGACTGGGTTGAACACCTGATGCAGCAGCCACGCCCGGCTGGCCGCACGTTGGGTGATGTGCGGCGTATGTTCGAAGAACGCCTGCCCATTTAGCCGACAAAACTAAAAACGCAAAAACCAAAGGGTACTCAACATGAACACAACCTACACACGACTGGCAACTGTTATCAAAATTGACCACTGCAACCCCACCTGGATGGTCCAGAGCTGTGGCCGTCAGTGGCACACCAACGACAAACTGGTTAACCCACTGGATGAAGACTATGTGGCCATTGTCACTATCGACCGCAACGTGCAGCTCCCCGTTGCAATCACTGAGCCGCTGAATATTCAGGTTGAAGCCAAAACAGTATTGGCACACAGCGTCTGGTGCGCACCCCAGCAGTACGGTGCGCAAATCAAACTCTGGAAGGGAGCAGCGGCCATCAACGACCCGGTACTGAAAAGCTTCATTCGTGATGTGCTGAGCGATAGCCAGATCATGCGGCCTTTTTACCAGGCCAAGGCCAGCAAGAGTTTTCACCACCGGGGACCGGGCGAGTTGTTTCTGCACAGTGTTGAAGTAGCCGTGAATGCCAGAAACATGGCCCAGCAGCATGCGTTACCTCAACGCATCCAGGATTGTGTTTTTGTGGGCGGCTTACTACATGACATCGGCAAAATCCTGATGCACTACAACCAAGATAGTGCCGACAAGAAAGGCATCAATGGCCAACACGAAGCACTGAGCTTCATGGTGCTGGCTGAGCACTTGGAAAAGATCAAAAACCAGGATCGGACCCTGTTTGAAGCGGTGTCAGCCATGCTGTCTGCGCCAGTGACTCACAAAAAGCATTATGAATACATCGAAGAAGCTATCGTGCGCTCGGCTGATCGCCTGTCAGCGCACAACAACGAGCTGCAGCATGTATTCAAGAACAAAGCCGCAAACGAGCTGTATGCCAGCGCGCGCGGTGGACGTACATTCCGTCGGATTGGACAGGCTTACAGCATCAGTTCGGCTTGAGCAATGTTCGCCGCTGCGCTTCGGCTTTCCAGGCACTTGCGCATCATCAAAGCCATGTTATCTTGAAATTGAAACTGGGCACCTGTTGATTTTTGCAGGTGCCTTTTGCCTCGTTGTAACGGAGAAAATTTATGAGCTTGTTTACGCTTTTCATATTGCTGATTGCCAGCACTGTCGTCACGTTGACTGTCCTGACTGTAGGGTTTCCGAGCTCGAAGGGTGAGGAAGCCAAACAAGAGCCAGCCAAAGACATCCGTGGCAAACAACTGCGCTTTGTCAGCATCTTAGTCGGCATTTTCCTGCCGGTAGCAGCCGGGCTGGTGTACGGGATGGTCTGGGTCGGCTCAACAGCACCTCCCGACTATATCAGTCAAAAAATCGCAAAATCACAGGACCCGGAGTGCCTGAAACAACGATTGGGAAAAGTTATCGAATCCAGAGCCCTGAACCGCCACGAGGTGATGGAGGCCAGTAAGGTATGCAACCGGGGCACCAAGTCCGGTGTGCCGATTCGCTTGCAGCAAAAAGAAGCACTCCAAAACGACGGCTAGTGCCTGCGGAATACACGCAGGCCGGCACGGCCCCGCAAATCACATGAGTTGCTACCGCTTGTCAGGTAGCAACTGTCAAGTAATGAGTAGTCCGGCAAAGCAGGAAAGCTGATCAAAAAGCGACAAATTCTCTTTTCTCGGTGCTGGTTTCGCTATTTTTGTCGCTAATAGCGAAAAAATCAAAAAACATTTAACTGCAAAATCAGCAGGTTGCAAGAAGCTCACGGTTTGGTGACCAAAAAGGTCACAGTGCGAAACACAAGAGTTCACGGTACTCCCTATGCTGCCCATCTGGTCCGTTTTTGAGCAGTGAAAAGCCATGTCTGCCTTCGCTGCCAGCAAAAAAGTGATTTAGCACCCAAAAAGGGCAGTTAACACCGAACCTGTTTTGAAAAGCTGGCCCAGAATGACCCAGATTTTGTTTTAACAGCGTAATGCGTATTTTTTAATGGGAGCCTTGCCGTGAACAAACTAGAAAAAACACTGGTTCTTACCACCATTTGTATCGGGAAAGATGCAGTGACTCAAGTCGGTGGTAATGAGTACGAACTGATCGATAAAAACGCCTTGAATAGTTCGCTTGATACCGTTGTAGATCTAATAGTCAAGATGGTGAATGAACTACTGAAAGAATTTTATCCTGAAATTTTAATCAATATTTCCGCCCCCAGGTGCGTGGATATCCAGACAGGTATTGCAGAGCGCAAGATCCAAGTTGAACCGGCTGATCTGGTTACCCCAAAGCTGCGTAACACGCTACTGAAAACCATCATGCTGACTACTAAGGGATTGATTGAAGGCGCAGATTCCCTGTTTGCCGCACCAATCAAATCCGCCCTGACAACGGACGAGCTAGACTTTATTAATGAGTGGACAAAAGATCAGCTCAGGCAGAAAAACGGCAGGAAGATTGCGAAACCTGCTGCGCTTGTGCTGCACTTTTCCGACGAAAAAACAGTCGAAATTCCCATTCAAGGTGCTTTTGCTCCGCCCCCAAAACTGCCCGCTGACAGTAGCCAGCCTGTAGAAGTCCTGGCTAAGGCGGACGGTTTTAAGGCCTCCAGCATGCAGGTTTTTTTACGGCTGGTAGATAAGGCTGGTTATACCCTAGATAATTCATCGATCACTTGCCTTGCCGATAAGTCGAGCCAGATACAGTTGGCGGCGCAGGCATATCTTGATGGCAACCAGCTGCTTAAAGCGACCATCGTAGAAATCAAAAACAAAAAAGGTAAAAAAAACGGGTCTCAATACAACATTAAGGACCTGAAAACGATACCACTGGACCAGCTGTCCAAGGAGGGCGAGCTGCAGTTCTAGGCCCCTGGGGAGCTGGACGAGTATGAGTATGCGTCCGACTCCCCAAAATAGCCCACATTGCTATCATTAGCTCCGCGAGGCCTTCCCAGGCTGCATCTCCTCCCTTTCTGCATTCCCCGCAATACCACATAAACCACATGTGATTTTGCAGCTGCCCGGTCATCAGGTACCATGCGAAGATATTTTCGTAGCCTGTAAAGGACCTTCATGAACAGCGTTGAACAACAGTTTTTAAAAGATCTGGACGACAAGCTCTGGAAAGCCGCCGACAAACTCCGCGCCAACCTCGATGCAGCCAACTACAAGCACGTGGTGCTGGGCCTGATCTTCCTTAAATATGTGTCAGATGCCTTTGAAGAGCGCCAGGCGCAACTGCTGGAGCTGTTCACCACCGAAGGTGACGACAACATCTACTACATGCCGCCAGAAGATTACTCCACCGACGCCTATTACCAGCAGTGCCTACAAGACGAGCTGGAGCAGCTCGACTACTACCGCGAGGTCAACGTCTTCTGGGTACCCAAAGCTGCACGCTGGAGCACCCTGAAAGAAAAAGCTGTGCTGCCCATCGGCACAGTGCTGTGGCAGGACGAAGCCGGTAACGATGTAAAGCTGCGTTCGGTGTCGTGGTTGATCGACAACGCCTTAGAAGCGATTGAAAACAGCAACGCCAAGCTCAAAGGCATTCTCAACCGTATCAGCCAGTACCAATTAGATAACGACAAGCTGATTGGCCTGATCAACACCTTTTCCGACACCTCCTTTACCAAACCGGTATATCAAGGCGAAGTGCTAGAGCTGCACAGCAAAGACATTCTCGGCCATGTCTACGAATATTTTTTGGGCGAGTTCGCACTGGCCGAAGGCAAGCAAGGCGGCCAGTACTACACGCCCAAAAGTATCGTCACGCTGATTGTGGAAATGCTCGAACCCTACTCCGGTCGCGTATATGATCCAGCCATGGGCTCGGGCGGTTTCTTTGTCTCCAGCAGCAAGTTCATCGAACAGCACGCGCAAGAGCAGCAGTACGACGCTGCTGAGCAGAAAAAACATATTTCTGTGTACGGTCAGGAATCCAACCCGACCACCTGGAAGCTGGCAGCGATGAACATGGCCATTCGTGGCATCGACTTTAACTTTGGCAAAAAGAACGCCGACACCTTCCTTGATAACCAGCATCCAGATTTGCGTGCCGACTTTGTCATGGCTAACCCGCCGTTTAACGTCAAAGATTGGTGGAGCGAATCACTGGCGGACGATGTGCGCTGGCAATACGGCACGCCACCCAAAGGCAACGCCAACTTTGCCTGGATTCAGCACATGCTGCATCACCTTGCGCCCACGGGCAGCATGGCCTTGCTGCTGGCCAACGGCTCCATGAGCTCCAACACCAACAACGAAGGCGAAATCCGCAAGCGGTTGATTGAAGAAGACCTGGTCGAGTGCATGGTTGCTTTGCCGGGGCAATTGTTTACCAACACCCAGATTCCCGCCTGCATCTGGTTTTTAACCAAGGACAAAGCCAACGGCCTGGTACGCCACGAGAAAAAGCGCGACCGCCGTGGTGAGCTGCTGTTTATTGATGCGCGCAACCTAGGCTATATGCGTGACCGCGTGCTGCGTGACTTCACCGCCGCAGACATTGCCAAGGTGAGCGATACCTTCCATGCCTGGCAGCGGGGTAATGATTATGAAGATGTGGCCGGTTTCTGCTATTCCGCCAGTTTGGATGACCTCAAGAAGCATGATTTTGTCCTGACGCCGGGGCGTTATGTTGGTGCTGAAGAGCAAGAAGATGATGGCGAACCTTTTGCTGAGAAAATGACACGCTTGACTGAGCAGTTGCGGGAGCAGTTTGCGGAGAGTGACCGGTTGGAAGCGGAGATCAAGCGGAACCTTGGGGGACTGGGTTATGACCTATAGCACCATTGGTGACCACGTGGAGCTGCAACGCGGAACGACATATAAAAGCGCATTGCTTGATCAGCCCGGCCCTGTTTTATTGGGCTTAGGTTCTATCGAAAGAGATGGCGGGTTCAGATCGGACAAACTAAGAACTTATGGCGGCCCCTCCGCAGAAAAATTATTGGTGCGTCCCGGGGATCTCTATGTTTCATTGAAAGATGTCACTCAAGCTGGGGACTTGCTCGGAGCTATTGCCCGAGTGCCTGAATCCGTATCTGTTGGGAGGATGACTCAAGATACAGTAAAGCTGATTTTCACGAGCGATATTCCGAAAGAATACTTTTACTGGCTCCTTCGAACTCCGCAGTATCGGCAATACTGCCGGTCACATGCCACGGGAACTACAAATCTTGGGTTGAGCCGGGACGATTTCTTTAGCTTCAAGATTCCTAATTTAGATGCGGAAAAACGACTTTTGACCGATTCCCTAGAAAGCGTTGAAGCGAAAATTCGAACCAACCACCAAATCAACCAAACCCTCGAACAGATGGCCCAAGCCATCTTCAAAAGCTGGTTTGTCGATTTCGAGCCAGTTAAAGCCAAGATTGCCGCACTGGAAGCGGGCGGTAGCGAAGACGACGCACTGCTCGCCGCCATGCAAGCCATTGCGGGCAGCGCTTTATTTGCCACCGACGCAGCTGACG
>LFTS01000259.1 GCA_001513435.1 Gammaproteobacteria bacterium DTU040 | reverse complement strand
GGCCCGGGTGCAATGGAAGGCGTTATCGGCGTTGAGCACTGGATTTGGCGCGCTCCAGAGCTAGAAAAATCAGAAAAAGGCATGGCCTTTGTAAAAAACTTTGACAATAAGTACGGCATTCTACCTTCTAGCGCGGCAGCTTCTGCCTACACCGTAGTGCAGCAATGGGCTGATGCCGCGCGGCGCAGCAATAGCTTCAAAAGCAGTGACGTGATTCGCGCGCTAGAAGACCACGAATACAGCCTATTAAAAGATAAAGCTCAGTGGCGCGCTTTTGATCACCAGAACTCACAAACGGTATATGTTGTGCGCGCCAACCAGCGCGATGTAGTGATGAAGCACCCTTCACGTCAGGACTTTTATGAGATTCTTGACCGCGTAACCACTGCCAATACTGGAATAAGCTACGAGAACTGGACTGAATTACGTCGCAAAGCCAGTCTACCAACCAGCCTGCAGTAACCTACAAGCTACAAGGCTAAGACGCACAGATACGTCTTAGCCTTTTTTATTGACGTACTAATCGTGTGTTAGCCAGCTCAAGGGAGTGAGTGCTGCGATAGGGGTTAATATCCAAACCGCCGCGACGCAAATAACGCGCAAACACCGTCAGTCTTTGTGGCTTTAATAACTGATACAAATCCAAAAATATTCTCTCAACACACTGCTCATGGAAGTCTTGATGCTGACGAAAGCTAATAACATACGCCAGTAAACTGGCATGGCATAGCGCAGCCCCCTGATACTCAATACACAAACTACCCCAATCGGGTTGACCGGTAACCGGGCAGCTTGAGCGCAATAAATGGGTGTGCAAACTTTCTTTTACCTGCTTGCTCGGCTGGCATTGCAGCAAACTGGCATTAGGCTGGTCATACTGACTTATAGCGATATCCTGCTCATCAATACAAACTCCTGGTAGCTCGTCAATAGCTTCGGTGGCGGCCTGCGCCAGAGTTTTAATCCATACCTGCACCGGCGCGCCCGCTATTGCAGTCAAGTCTCGACTCATAACTGCTTGCACCTCTGCAAAGCTGGCAAACTGGCTTTGATTCAGGGAATTCAAATACAGTTTAAACGACTTGGATTCAATAATATTAGGCGATTCAGCCGGCACGCGAATTTCGGCCACAGCTACTACTGGCTTGCCGCTGGGCAACAACCAAGACAACTCGTAAGCATTCCAAATATCTACGCCCTGATAAGGCAGGTTGTTTTCGTCAATACCAAACTCTTGCCATTTAAACCTACGCTCGATAGGAAATAACAAACTGGCATCGTACTGCGTGACATAGTCTGTATGCTTGCCCAGCAATGATTCTTCGGCAGGATGCTGCACGGATTACCCCTTACATTAATTAATTACGATTTACACTTTAAAGCTCTGTACCTGTCGCTGCAGTTCTTCAGCTAACTGCGCCAACTCTTGGCTAGCACTATTCGTTTGCGCCGCACCCTCATTAACTTCGCGAGTAATGTCATTGATATTGACCACATTGCGGTCAATTTCTTCTGCCACAGCCGATTGCTCTTCTGCAGCGCTGGCAATACTGGCGTTCATATCGTTAATGCGCGTCACCTGCTCAGCAATGCGTATCAGCGCGTCATTGGCTTGCTGAACGGACTCAACACTGGTTAACGCTTTCTCGCGCCCTTGCTGCATGGTAGTCGCTGCATTGCTGACGCTTTGCTGGAGCCTCTCTATCATCTCATCAATTTCTTTGGTGGAGCCCTGGGTGCGCTGCGCCAAATTACGCACTTCATCCGCCACCACAGCAAACCCGCGGCCTTGCTCACCTGCGCGCGCTGCCTCAATCGCAGCGTTTAACGCCAGCAAGTTAGTTTGTTCAGCGATGCCACGAATCACCTCTAATATGCCATTGATCTGCTGACTGTCATCACGCACCACCTGCATAAACTGAGCCGCCTGTTCCACCTCTATCACCAGTGATTGGATGCTGGCTTGCGTTTGCGTTACCACGCGGGTACCGGTTTGACTTTCATGCTCTGCTGTTTGCGCTGCCTCGGAAGCCAGCAAGGCATTCTGCGCCACTTCTTGCACGGTGGCGGTCATTTCATGCATCGCGGTTGCCACCTGTTCGGTTTCTTGGTGTTGACGTCTCACCGCACCCGTTGATTCTTCAGTGACACGCGCCATACGCTCTGCCGCTTGGGTAACCCGTTGGGTTGAATGCGAAACGTCTTTAACCAATGCGTGCACTTTTTCGACAAACTGGTTAATACTGACCGCCAGCTCTGCCACCTCATCCTGACCTCGTGCGTCTAAACGCTGGGTTAAGTCGCCATCGCCGCGCACCAAGTTAGTTACCATGCGATGCGTGACTTTTAGACGTAGCACCACCAAACGAATCACACCAATGTTTAGCAGCAAAATCACCACAATAGCCAAAACCCCAATTACAACACCGCCAACATAGGTTGCGGATACCTGCTCCTGCATATCTAGGTGCGCCACTTCAGCCATTTCTTGTTCAGTCGCTAACAGTTTATCCAAAGTGACCCGAATAGGATTCCATGCAGGCTGTTCAGTTTGCGCCAAAAGATCAGCGGCTTCTCTAATGCGGCCCTGTGTAGCCAACTCATGTACTTGCACACGCGCTTGCTGAGTGATGCCCCAGTTCTTCTGAATCAGCGCCAAGCTTTGCTCTAACTCGGCGGTTAAAGGCTGTGAGCTGGTACGATAAAACTCCAGCGCCTGCAAAAACTCTTCACCGGATTCTTTAATGACCTTCTCTGGCGCAGTTAGGCTGGGATTAAAAATCTTGTTACGCGTCGCCACACCTGCCAGCAATCCTTTACCGTACATACTGTTTAATGCAGCCACTCGCGGCTGATTGCTTTCTAAGTACTCATCAAACCCTTGGCTAATTCCATTCACACCATTAAGCGTAAAACCAAGCGCAGCCACAATTAACACAATAGTCAAAACAATCGCTGCAGTCATTTTGCTTTGGATACTAAGTAAATTAAACATAACAAACCTTTAAAGTATTAAAAACTGTATCAGTGCACCTACTGCAGATTAGAACACGCTTGGTGGTACTTTAACAGGCAAAAAAAAGCGCCCACAAAGGAGCGCTAAGGCGGAAACTTGTTTACATTTATATTAAATATCAGAAGCAATCACCAGGTACGCGCACCCAACCTTCCATCAAAACGCGCGCGCTGCGACTCATAATGGCTTTTTTAGCTTGCCACTGGCCGTCCACTTCAGCCGCTTGCGCACCCACACGCAATGTGCCGGACGGATGACCAAAGCGCACCGTTTGGCGCTCACCGCCACCGGCGGCTAGGTTCACCAAAGTACCGGGAATCGAGGCGGCTGTACCAATCGCCACAGCAGCCGTGCCCATCATGGCATGGTGCAATTGACCCATCGACAACGCACGCACCAGCACATCAATATCAGCAGCGTTAACCGGCTTACCACTGGAAGACACATAGCTGGCCGGCGGTGCAACAAACGCTACTTTAGGCGTGTGCTGACGGGTGGCGGCTTCAGACACGTCTTTAATCAGTCCCATCTTTACGGCACCGTAAGCACGAATCAGCTCAAACTTGGCTAAGGCGTCTTTATCACTGTTGATATCGCTTTGCAGTTCAGTGCCGGTATAGCCGATATCGTTAGCATTAACGAAAATCGTTGGGATACCCGCGTTAATCAACGTAGCTTGCAACGTACCAACACCGGGCACGTCCAGGCTGTCGACAAGATTACCTGTTGGGAACATCGAGCCTGTAGCATCCGCTGGATCCAAAAACTCGATTTCAACTTCAGCCGCAGGGAAAGTT
>LFTS01000159.1:1068-1893 GCA_001513435.1 Gammaproteobacteria bacterium DTU040 | reverse complement strand
TTGGAATTAGGGTTGCCGGCGAGGCTTTTGAGGCCCGACGCGTCGAAGAAAAAGCAATGCACTCAGTCTAGAATTAAAGCTCAAATCTCAAACTTAAAATCTGCGTCATGATTTGGTTTTTGGTTCGCTGGCAAGTCAGGTTCCGCATTGAATATGTGCTTTGCCTGCAGCTTTATGCTGGCCTAGGCTTAATCGCGCAAAAGTTGCGCTCCCACAGAAGCTGATCCTTACATAAGTAGATTCTCACAGAAGTAGATTCTCACAGAAGTAGATTTTCACAGAAGTAGATTTTCACAGAAGTAGATTTTCACAGAAGCTGACCAGCGCGCTAACCTGCTAAAAACTTGTGGCTAGCCTAGGCTTTATCGCGCAAGAGTTACTCTTTTATGTCAGCGCAATAATCCGTTTCAACTACCGCTGGTGTATACCAGATAAAATCTGCACTGCCACTGTCCACTTCTTGATCGGCTTCAGCTAATATAACAACGATCTGTTTAAGCGGTTCTGCATTCTGCAAGTCATGGATATGCAAGGGTACGCCCAGATCGTAACGTACGTGATAGGCACCAGCGATTAACAATGTTGGCTTGGGCGCTTCAAGTAAAACCTTCGCCATACTGCGATCGCGCTGTTGTTGCACGGCTAGCATCGCAGGTAATTGCGCCTCAGGCAGTTTATTACAATGCCCTTCACGGATTTGTTCAGTTAAATGCTCGATTACTTCGGCTCGTGTCGACTCAACGCCTGTTAACTGCGGTGGGTTACGATAAATCGCCATCAGGGCGTCACGATTTAAATTGCCCGCCAGTAACGGATAAGGTTGCT
>LFTS01000159.1:0-990 GCA_001513435.1 Gammaproteobacteria bacterium DTU040 | reverse complement strand
GCATGATGATCCGGGTTATCGTGTTTCTCGCCCAGCAATACCAATGGCGCATCTGCTAATTCATTAATCAAATGCTCCACTGTTACTTGAGCACGGCTGTGCAGGTCCACAATTTTTCCAACCCGTGGATGACTGCGTTCACGCGGGCTCTGCCATTCAGGTAAGGTACGCTCAGTGCTTACTCGCATGGAATCTTCGAACTCTAAAGGTGCAACCTGGCAGGCCCCTAGCAATCCACATAGCGTTAACATTAACCAGCGCATACCCACTCCAAAGAACGTCGTAAAATTGTGAAAATAATAGAATGCCTTACAACGACAAGCTAGGTTACAGAAATTATCCAATTTTAAACAAAAAAAGAGCGCTTATATGGCGCTCTTTTTTGGTTCGAAGGGGAGGTTAACCGTATATGTCAAACACGCCCAAGATGCCTCCTAACCATAGATGGACTAACATGCTGGCAACGAAGCCTAAGAAAATCACTGGCGTCCAGCGCAAGTGGCTCATAAAAGTGTAATGACCACGGGCCGCGCCCATTAGTGCCACACCAGCAGCTGAGCCTACAGACAATAAACTACCGCCCACACCAGCGGCTAAAGTAACCAGCAACCAATGGCCGTGACTAATCACAGGGTTCATTTCCAGTACCGCGAACATCACCGGAATGTTATCTACAACAGCAGAAATAACACCGATACCAAAGGCAGCCCAGGTTGCACCTACTCCGTCAAACAACATAACAGACACCAACTGCAAGTAGCCAAGGTAGCCTAAACCACCTACGCACATCACTACACCATAGAAAAATAACAGGGTGTCCCACTCGGCACGGGCAACGTTTTTGAAAATATCAAAAGGTACCACACTACCCAAATAACGTAATTTTTCTTGGTCAGCTTTTTGTTCAGCAATGGTACGTTTTTTAGCCAACGAAGATGGCAAGCTCATGCGTAGGAAGTAACCGAAGAATTGTAAGTAACCCAAGCCGAC
>LFTS01000073.1 GCA_001513435.1 Gammaproteobacteria bacterium DTU040 | reverse complement strand
GTCTTGGTCCAGTCGATAAAGTGAAAACGGTCTTCGTTGCGACGGTCTTCGATTTCACGGTTCTTCTGGAAAGCATCGGGGTCAAAACCGCCACACTCAACGGCCAAGGAGTGGTCAACAATCAGCTGGGTTTGTACCACTGGGTTGACCTTGGACGGATCGCCACCCTTGGCGGCAATGGCATCACGCAGACCGGCCAGGTCCACCAGCGCGGTCAGACCGAGAATGTCGTGGGTTACCACACGGGCCGGATACCAGGGGAAGTCCAGATCACGCTTGCGGTAAATCAGCTGCTTCAAGGAATCGGTCAGCGCGCCCGGCTCACAGCGGCGCACCAGCTGCTCCGCCAGAATGCGCGAGGTATAGGGCAGCTTTTCATAGGCACCTGGCTCAATGGCATTGACCGCCTCGCGGGTATCAAAAAAATCCAGCACACTGCCGGGCAGGTTTTTACGGTATTGGGTGTTTGTAGTCATAGTTTTACTTTTCCAGCTAGGGGTGATTCAAATATCTGGCCTGGTGTGGGGTGGTAAGTTAAACAAAGCCGCCGCAAGTACATCCCTGTAGGCTCTAAGGCGACATCCATGTCGCCTACGCTTTGCTTCACTTACCACCCCATATCACAAATATTGTGCAGAAAGCACTGTTACGTCGCTCTACTCAAAAACTCTTTGTCTGGCATCCAGTCAAATATCACGCAGATGTCACACAAAGAATTCCTGCAAGGAATTCAGGCGGGCAACGCCCGCCCTACTCTTTCCAACAAGATTGAGGTGCTGCATGCACAATTCGTGAAGCGTTGCTGGTGAGTGTGGAGTAAAGCCTCTGTCGCCATGGATGGCGACAGGGAGCCTACAAGGACGTACTTGCGGCGTCTTTACGGAATACTCACCAGCAACGCTAATCCACACGCATCACAAAACAGCAACCTCAATCAAACCCAATCAACGCTCGCTGATGGGTGGTACTGGACGCTGCTCTTCACCGATGTAATCCGCACTCGGACGGATAATACGGTTGTTAGCACGCTGCTCAAACACGTGGGCGGCCCAGCCCGTTACGCGTGAACAAACAAAGATCGGCGTAAACAGCGGGGTTGGAATACCCATAAAGCGGTAGGCAGAAGCGTGGAAGAAGTCCGCATTAGGGAACAGCTTCTTCTCGTCCCACATCAGCTTCTCAATGGCGCAGGAAACCGGATAAATTACGGTATCGCCAACTTCGGCTGCCAGCTTCTCGGAGTACGCCTTGATCACTTCGTTACGCGGATCAGACTCCCGGTAGATAGCGTGACCAAAGCCCATGATCAGCTCTTTGCGAGCCATCATCGCCTTCAGCTCAGCAACGGCTTCATCAGGGGTCTGGAAACGGTCGATCAGGTCCATGGCTGCCTCGTTGGCACCACCGTGCAGCGGGCCACGCAGCGAACCGATGGCACCGGTAACACAGGAGTACAGGTCAGACAAAGTAGAAGCGCAAACGCGACCAGTGAAGGTAGAGGCGTTAAATTCGTGTTCGGCATACAGAGTCAGCGACACGTTCATCACTTCGCGGTGCAGATCGCTAGGTGACTTGCCGTGCAGAAGGGCCAGGAAGTGACCGCCCAGATCCGGTTCGTCAGTGACGCACTCAATGCGTTTGTTGTTGTGGCTGAAGTGGTACCAGTACAGCAGCATGGCTGGCATGGATGCCAACAAACGGTCTGCTACATCAAGCTGTTGCTCAAAGGATGTTTCTTGCTCCAGAGTACCTAGTACGGAAACACCGGTACGCATTACATCCATTGGGTGTGCATCGGCAGGAATGCGCTCCAGCACTTCCTTCAGCGCTTGCGGCAGATCACGCATTGCTTTCAGACGCGCAGTGTAAGCA
>LFTS01000136.1 GCA_001513435.1 Gammaproteobacteria bacterium DTU040 | reverse complement strand
TAGGACTAATCAAAGTTATTACCGAGCAAGTGCTAGAGCAAGCCTGTAATCACGCCAAACTTTGGCAGCAACAGGGCTATCCGATTACTGTTTCGGTAAACCTATCGGTCCATCACGTGCGCCAAGGAAATATTTTTGGGCTAGTGATGAAAATACTCGAGCAAACCGGTTTGCCAGCGCATTTGTTAGAGCTTGAGCTGACTGAAAACCATCTGTTGGATAATGCCGAAAGCGTTATTGAAGAATTTACCCGTTTGCGTGAACTTGGTGTCAGCTTGGCGATTGATGATTTTGGTACAGGTTTCTCATCGCTTAACTATTTAAAAGTGTTCCCCGCAGACACCATCAAAATTGATCAGGCTTTTATTCAGGGCGTTGCCACCAATAATGCGGACGCACAGATTACTAAGGCCGTCATTAGCATGGCGCACAACCTGAATATCAAAGTGGTCGCCGAGGGAATCGAAACCCGCGAACAGCTTGATTTCTTAACCCAAAGCGCTTGTGATGAAGTGCAGGGTTATTTTATAAGTCGACCTATTCCTGCAGAGCAAATGCTCAAGCTGCTACAAAGCTTCCGTTATAAAGATCTCATCGCTTAACCCATCACCCGTCTCTTTACGCACAGTTTGCCTGAGGTTGCCTCGATGCAATTGTACGTTTTATTGGTAAGGCTGTATTTTGGCAAGACGTAAAAAATCCCAACAACTGAATTTAAAAACCCTAGCCGTTTTCTTAGCCAGCGCCATCAGTGCGGCTATTTTACTGTACTTGCAGCCTGCAGATGCACCCGAAAATTTTTCTGCGGCAAAAGTTTTGCTGCGTGAAACTGTGTATGCCGACCAAAACTATCAGGGTCATTTGGGCACGCTTTATTGCGGTTGTGACTGGCAGTGGGCAGGTAAAAGTGGTGGGGTGGTTGATATGCCCAGCTGCGGTTATACGATCCGCTCCCAAGCCCACAGAGCTAAACGTATCGAGTGGGAACATATTGTTCCAGCAAGTTGGCTTGGACGGCAACGACAGTGTTGGCAGGAGGGTGGGCGCAAAAACTGTAATGCCACCGATCCGGTTTTTAATGTTATGGAAGCGGACATGCATAACCTGTCGCCAGTGATAGGAGAGGTCAACGCCGACCGCTCTAACTATCGCTTTGGTGTTGTGAAACACGCTGAGCAACAATATGGACGCTGCAGCAGTAAAACGGACTTCAACGGAAGGGTGTTTGAGCCGCGCGATGAGGTAAAGGGTTTTG
>LFTS01000124.1 GCA_001513435.1 Gammaproteobacteria bacterium DTU040 | reverse complement strand
AAACATCTCTTTACTCAAAAACCCATTCAGCAAAGGCACACCGGCCATCGCTGAAGAAGCCACCATCGCCAGCAGCGCGGTATGGGGCATGTATTTCCACAATCCATTAATACGCCGCATATCACGAGTGCCAGTTTCATGATCAATAATTCCTGCCGCCATAAACAAAGAGGCTTTAAAGGTGGCATGGTTAATAATGTGGAAAATAGCTGCCACGGGCGCTAAGTCAGATCCGATACCAAACAGCATGGTAATCAGACCCAAATGACTGACAGTGGAATACGCCAGTAACCCTTTAAGGTCGTGTTGGAACAGCGCCGTAATCGCACCAATTAACAATGTCACCAGCCCAGTAAAGGTAACCAGATAGAACCACCAATCCGTTCCAGCAAGCGCTGGGTATAAACGCGCCAGCAAAAACACCCCGGCCTTCACCATGGTCGCTGAGTGCAAGTACGCAGATACCGGGGTCGGTGCCGACATGGCATGGGGTAACCAAAAGTGAAAAGGAAATTGGGCGGACTTAGTGAATGCGCCGATCAGCACCAAAATCAAGGTAATGGGATAGAGTTTATGCGTCAGAATCAGCTCTTTCGCTGC
>LFTS01000089.1:3899-6487 GCA_001513435.1 Gammaproteobacteria bacterium DTU040 | reverse complement strand
CATTCACGCCAAGATTGCTAACCGTAGAAAAGATACGCTGCACAAGTTCAGTCGCACGTTGGTCAACCGCTGCGGTGAAATCTATGTCGGCAATGTCAGTAGTTTAAAACTCGTTAAAACCAAGATGGCCAAGTCAGTGTTGGACGCTGGCTGGGGTCAATTAAAAACAATGCTGAAGTATAAAAGCGATCACGCTGGCATTGTTTTTAAGGAAGTGAACGAGGCATACACCACCCAAACCTGTAGCTGTTGTGGCGCACTGCCCGATAGCAGGCCGAGAGGTATCGCAGGGCTTGGAATAAGAGAATGGACGTGCAGTGCGTGTGGTGTCACGCACAGCGACCGCGATGTAAACGCGGCCAAGAACATTCTCGCGGTCGGGCATGGCCGTCCTGTAGAGGGAATCCCCGTCCTTTAGGGCGGGGAGGATGTCAAGGGATATGATCAGACGAAAAGCAAACCGAGAACGCCTGCCCCCAATGCCGCCAGCAGAATTGAGCTGGCCCAGCGTGCCAGCGGCAGGCCTCCGATTACCAATACTATCCCGGCCTTGACGGCGGTATTGGTCAGCGCCGCAAGGAGAATGCCGCGCACGGCCACGTCGTTGGCCAGTTCGCCCTTGGCTTGTTGGGCCAGGGCGATGGTTACGGCATCCACGTCGGCAATCCCGGCAATGACTGCGAGGATATAGACGCCTTCACTGCCAAACCAATGCTCTGCACCCTTGGATAATATGAATATCAGCGCCAGGAACCCGGCCATGATCAATGCCTGTTGAAGATCCAGCGGGTTATGCATCGGTGGTGTATGGCCTACCGGCTGTTCATCCCGGCGGCGTAACAGGATCCATAACAATGCCATCAGGGGTACCAGTGCCAGCCCGAGCAAGCCTGGCAGCAGGGACGGCAGCAATGTGCGATTGACCACTGCGACTTCCAGTATCAAACGTAACGCCATGGTGCCGCAGGCCAGGGCAATGCCCGCTCCAAGCAGGGCGTTGCGGCTGCCATCCGAGCGTGCCATGCGCGAGAAAGCGAGGGTCAGCGCGGTACTGGACGCGAGTCCGCCGAGCAGGGCGGTCAGCACCAGCCCAACACGATCTCCCAACAGTCTGACGGCGAAATAACCAGCGAAACTGATGCCGGCAATCAGGATCACCAGCCAGCCAATCACCTGCGGGTTGATGCTGCCCCACGGGCCCATGGCCTCGTTGGGTAGCAGCGGCAGTATCACCAGCACGATCACCAGCAATTGCAACGATGCATTAAGCTCCAGGCGGGACAGACTGCGCAGCAGTGCATGCAGCCGTTCCTTGGCGCCTAGCAGTACCGCAGTTATTACTGCCGCCGTCGCCGCTTCCAGATACAGACCGTGCACAGCGAGCGCGCCAAGCAGGAAAGCCAGCAGCGCGGCCACTTCGGTGGTGGCCCCCAGATCACCGGTGACTTTGCTGCTGTGGATGTAACCGACGATAAGCAGGGCGGTGACGCCCAGCAGCGCCGCCGCTGATATCCAATCCGACGACAGCATGCCCAGCTGCGCGACCACTCCGCCGGCCAGACCCAGCAGACCAAATGTGCGGATGCCGGTTACTGTCTGATCGTCGATCTCCTGGTGCCGCTCGGCATCCAGGTTCTGCGACTGCCAACCCCGCTCGAATCCGATGATCAGTCCGACCGCCAGGGCAATCAGCAAGCCCAGCAATTCCGTACCGTAGTTCAATCCATTCATTGCTTGCCACCTGCCTTTACCTGTCCCGACGCCAGACCCTTATAGTGCCCCATGGGCATGTCCAATTACAGGGCTGGTTAAACACCGCTTCAATCAGAGTGGCGTCGGTCTTGCCGGTCTGTCGTGCGCCGCCAATCAGCAAGGAATTGCTTTTTTGTTCCCGGTAGGGCGCATTCTAGAGCATTGTGTAATACACTTTACCGGCGAAAGCCTATCCTGCATTAGTCCACACCCGCCTACAGTTTTTCGTCATGACGAAATTTCCTTGGTACCAGGGTTTTGATTTGCAGTTGAGCAGGGAAGCGTATGGTATCGGTCATGTTTGATGGTGCGCTGAAATTGTCTTGCGTCAGCGCTGAAACTGTCTTGGCCGTGATGCCCGTGTAGTGGTCAACTAATTCCGGACACATTTTTAATGTTTTTCTTCCAGCTCAGTAGGGGGCAGCCCACCATTAAAGGTGTGAGGGCGGTCTTGGTTGTAATACCCCATCAGATAGCTGCTGATATCTTTCCTGGCTGCCGGAAAACTGTGATAGCCAAACGCAGGCATCCATTCTGTTTTCAGGCTGCGAAACACCCGCTCCATAGGAGCATTGTCCCAACAATTGCCCCTGCGGCTCATGCTCTGAACCATACGGTAACGCCAGAGCCTCTGTCGGAACTTTTTGCTTGCATACTGTGATCCCTGATCAGAATGAAACATCACTTTTTTCGGGCGACCGCGCTGCTCCCATGCATGGTCCAGGGCTTTGGTCGCCAGACTTGCATCCGCCTTGTCCGACATTGCCCAACCAACCACACGGCGTGCGTATAGGTCCAGCACTACTGCCAAATAGCTCCAGCGTTGCCCTGTCCAG
>LFTS01000089.1:0-3730 GCA_001513435.1 Gammaproteobacteria bacterium DTU040 | reverse complement strand
CTCGGACATCAGCCGGCGAACTTTAAAACGACCGATGTGAATATCCATCTTGGCCAGCAACCCCTTCAAGGTACGGCTCCCTGCGGAGCCGCGACTTTTATTAAACGCCTCGTGAACCCGGGCTTTTAACTGAACACGCTCAACGTCCACACGCTGTTTCCTCTGTACGTGCTCGTAGTAGCACGAACGGTTGATATCAAAAGCTGCGCACACCAAATCAACCGGGGCTTGCTCTCTCAACTGATCAATCAGCGTGTACGTTTCCAATCGTCCGACATCAAGAGAGCTGTAGCCTTTTTTAATATGGATTTCTCCATTTCCAAACGCCGGCAGCGTTCTTCAAGCTCTTGAATTCGCTGTTGTTCCGGGGTCATGGCTTTGCCTTTTGGCGTAATGCCCTGACGCTCTTGGTCAAGCTGCTTAACCCGGCGGCGCAGGGCTGATTCACCAACACCCAGGGATGTGCTGGCCTGGGCGATACTGTAGCCTTGATCCAGCACCAAACAGGCAGCTTCTTTCTTGAACTCCGAGCTAAACGTACGTCGCTTTCTAGTCATCAAACACCTCTCAGTGGCGAGCATTATCGCCTAAATGGGTGTCCGGTTTCATTAGACCACTACAGTTGCTGCAGTAAAAGAGGGTGTTGCAGCACCAATAGAAAATAGGCTTAGTCTATGAAATACTTACCACATAACAAGCTAATTAACTTTGCGTCACTGGCATCGAACGCGTTACTGAACGTCGCTGTATGTAGTGCTAGGTATTAAGGAAAGAACGATGTTTATTAAACGGAATAATCGAACACTGCGTGAATGGTGGCAGTCTCCAGTTACTATGAAAGATCGAGCAGCAGGCGCGCTTGTCGGCGGCTTTGGCGGTTTTTGGATTGGCGTACTTGGTCGTATTGGTCTTGGGACACTCCCAGTTTCTTTCAGTGAAGTCACAGCTTGGGCGTGTGTTATTACTATTTTTGGAGCTAGTGCAGGAATTGCTTTCCCCAAGCCTGTAGCCGTCGTTCTTTTTCCGTTTTCAATTTTTGGAGGTGGTAACTAGATGGTCAATCAGAACCAATGATCTCCTTCCGAACACCTACGATGGCTTAGCTAAAGACGCTAGGGCTTTATATGGACGAATGGACAGCGATCACTCTTCTTTCCACGATAACAGGCGTTTTGTGTGCGCTCTACTTTAGAGGCACTACCGCATGGGTGACATCAGGATTGTTTCCTTGGAGCGGGGTACTGGTTTGGTTGCTCTACCAAGCGTACTTCGCTCCATATCGTGGGGGCGGTGCAAGTATGTGGCCCATAGCTCAGCTATTTGCAGGCACCGTTGCTGCATTGATAGGATTGGCCGCTCATGCTGCCGTTAAGGGAGTTTTTCGTGCTAAACCTTAACCTTACGAGCAGGATGTTTACTTGGGTCAATGGGATATTTCGTAAGCGGGCAGCAGCGTAAGGTATCAGGGATATGATTTGGTTCGTTCGGTATACATTCACTTATCCTCTTAACGTGGAGAATCCAAGGCAGTCTCTAATAGACGCGCTTCATAGCAACGAGTTGGAGTACTCGAAAAGTGGTACGCAGTTCAAAATCAAAAGGAAGCTCGGATTATTTTTTCGCAACTCTTGGAACCCTATTTTTGTAGGAGACTTTGAGTATAAGGCCGGGCGCAGTCACTTATGTGGCTATTTCCGAGTTCACTGGTACACACTAATCTTTAGCGCAGTTTTTCTGGGCGCGTTGCTTTTTGAATTGATAGCCACGTTTTTTCAGCCAGAAATCCGATCCGGATATACTCTTGGCTGGAAGGCTGAGAGCATAAAGTCCACGCTGACCTTCATTGCTGCGTTTTTTGGTGTTACGTTTGTCGGTTGGCTGTTTGGTCTTTCCAGTGCTCGCCGTATCATCGCAGCCATTCGCGAAAGCACTGCCGGCTAACTCTAGCGTTAGCTGCACTATCGGCCTTGCCCTGTAAGCACCTGATTCATATTTCATTTCAAGCTAGACGGAGTGTATTGTCTCTCGCTGAAGTGTCTATTTGTATTAGGCCAGAACAGTCGGCATCGGTCTACCTCATAGGCACTGTGTTCAATCAGAAAAGGCAGATTATCATGCGTGGTTAAACCAACACACCTTGGCTGCGTAAGTAGTCGTCATAGGTGCCGTGGAAGTCGTTGATGCCGTGCTCGCTCAGCTCAATAATGCGCGTCGCCAAGGAGGACACAAACTCACGGTCGTGACTGACAAAAATTAGCGTGCCGGGATAGTTTTCCAGCGCCAAGTTCAAAGCTTCAATGGATTCCATATCCAAGTGGTTGGTTGGTTCATCCATCAACAACACGTTAGGCTTTTGCAAAATCAGTTTGCCAAACAGCATCCGACCCTGCTCACCACCAGAAATCACTTTGACGGATTTTTCAATGTCGTCACCGGAAAACAGCATCCGCCCTAGTGTGCCGCGTACCATTTGCTCGCCTTCAGCGGTCCAGCGACCCATCCAGTCATACAGGTTCATGTCCTCGGCAAAGTCACTGGCGTGGTCTTGGGCGAAGTAACCAATTTCTGCGCTGTCCGTCCATTTCACATGGCCGCTCATGGGGGGTAATTCATCCATCATGGTGCGCAGCAGCGTGGTTTTTCCTATGCCGTTTGGGCCAATAATCGCTACGCGCTCACCGGCTTCAATCTGTAAGTTCAAAGTATCAAACAGCACATCGCCATCAAAGCCTTGGCTTAGCTCATGCAAGACGACTGCTTGGCGGTGCAACTTTTTACCCTGCTCAAAGCGAATAAAGGGGCTGATACGGCTCGAGGGTTTTACTTCTTCTAGCTGGATTTTATCAATCTGTCGCGCTCGGCTGGTGGCTTGCTTGGCTTTTGAGGCGTTAGCTGAGAAGCGGCTAACGAAGGCTTGCAGCTCGGAGATCTGTGCTTTCTTCTTGGCGTTATCACCCAGCAGACGCTCACGAATTTGCGTGGCAGCGGTCATGTACTCATCATAGTTTCCGGAGAATAGGCGAATTTCGCCGTAATCCAAGTCCGCCATGTGCGTACAGACGCTGTTCAGAAAGTGGCGGTCGTGGGAAATAATCACCATGGTGCTGTTACGGTTACTGAGGATTTCTTCCAGCCAGCGGATGGTATTGATGTCCAAGTGGTTGGTCGGCTCATCGAGCAACAGCACATCAGGATCAGAGAACAACGCCTGCGCCAGTAACACGCGCAGCTTCCAGCCGGGTGCTACTTCACTCATTAAACCAAAGTGCTCTTCCACGCCAATGCCTAAACCGAGCAATAATTCACCCGCACGCGATTCGGCGGTGTAGCCATCCATTTCGGCGAACTCTGTTTCCAGCTCAGCTACGGCCATGCCGTCTGCTTCGCTCATTTCAGGCAACGAATAAATACGGTCGCGCTCCGCTTTGACGGTCCATAGTTCTTCATGGCCCATAATGACCGTATCAATCACGCTAAATTGCTCATAAGCAAACTGGTCTTGGCGCAATTTACCCAAACGAATATTGGGCTCCAGCATCACGTGACCTGCGGAAGGCTCTAAGTCGCCGCCGAGAATTTTCATAAAGGTTGATTTACCACTGCCATTGGCGCCAATCAAACCATAGCGGTGACGGTTGCCGAATTTTACAGAGACATCTTCAAACAAGGGTTTTGCACCAAATTGCATGGTGATATTAGCAGTGGAGATCACAAATAAATCCTGAGTAGT
>LFTS01000267.1:809-8589 GCA_001513435.1 Gammaproteobacteria bacterium DTU040 | reverse complement strand
GCTGGCTGGACTGATTAACCACAGTATTTTCCAATACAAAGATGGCCATAAAGAACGCTTTAACTCATCGACTCTATCTTGGGATTACCAACGCTTTTTCTTAACCAGAACCCTAGAGTTTTTTAACAAAGGCGAGTTGGCTGTACCCTTTACCAACGAGGTTGATTACGTGCTGGATGCTGAAACAGGCTTGCGTTATAAATTAAACAGCTGGGCGTCCTTAAGTTTAAAAGCTGAGTGGGAAAAAATACGCAGCAAGTACGGTGACGTCAATAACCGCCGTTACCTAATGGGTGTTGGCGTAACCTGGTAGCACGCTCTTTGCCTGTTTGCGGTATGGGTTGCTACCGGCACAACGTCTTTTGCTAGAATAACTGCAGACGCAACTACAACGAGCCCGTTCATGCCAGCCAATTTCCGTTTTTTGATCGCACAGATACCTAGCCAGCTAGGTGATATCCAATCCAACTTGAACCACATCAAACAACAGTTGCAGCTAGGCAAACAGCAGCAGGCTGATTTGGTGGTGTTTTCGGAAATGGCATTAACTGGCTACGCCCTGCAAGATCAGCTGTTTTATCCCACTCTCGAGCAACAGCTACAACCAGCCATTGAGCAGCTGTGCGAGCTAAGCACAATCTGTCCATTTATTGTGGGCATGCCTTTGTTTAGCCAAGGCGATATTTTCAACGGCTGTGCTTTTTTCAATCAAGGTCAGCTGCAGTGGCAGTATGCCAAGCAATTTTTGGCACAGAATCAAATCTTTGATGAGGCACGTTATTTCACGCCGGGTAACAATCAGCCCACGTTAACGTTTCGCGGCATCAGGATCGCACTTGCCCTCGGTGATGAGCCGAGCCAGCCAGACTTTCTTAACCAGCTCACCCAACAGCCAGATGTTTTACTGAATTTAAGTGCCGACCTTTTTTACCTTAATCGCACTCAAGAGCGTGAACGAAATCTCGCCAAAGCAGCACAGCAACTGGGTTGTCCGCTTGTCTTTATTAATACAGTCGGCGCGCAGGATGAGTGGATTTACGCCGGTCAAAGCTCGGTTTTCAACGCCCAAGGCCAATTACTGCAACGCGCAGCAGCCTTTGTTCCCTCCAACCTAGAGCTTAACTTAGCCGAGCAACAGCAGCCGCTAAACAACCACCTACTCAGCGAGGAAGCCTTGGTTTATCAGGCGCTGGTAACCAGTCTGCGTGAGTATGTAGCCAGTTGCGGCTTTAAAGGGGTGTTGTGTGGCTTGTCCGGCGGGATTGATTCAGCGTTGGTGCTCGCCATTGCCGTTGATGCTCTGGGTGCAGATAAGGTTACGGCGGTAATGATGCCCTACCATTACACCGCACAAATCAGCCAAGATGACGCCGCTGAGCAAGCCAACTGCATGGGTGTGACTTACCACATATTGCCAATTATCGATATTGTGCAGCAATTCAGCCAACAATTAGAGCCTGTATTAAATCAGTGGCCAGCCAGCGCACAGGATACGACCGAGCAAAACCTGCAAGCCCGCAGCCGCGGCAGTTTGCTGATGGCTTTGTCCAACCGCAGCGGGGCTCTGCTGTTAACCACCAGCAATAAAAGTGAAATGGCAGTGGGTTATTGCACGCTTTATGGTGATATGGCAGGTGGTTTTGCGCCACTCAAAGATGTACCCAAAACACTGGTGTATCGCTTGGCACGCTACCGCAACAGCCTGTCAGCGGTGATACCTGAGCGTGTCATCACTCGCCCGCCAACAGCCGAGCTTGCGCCAGACCAGAGCGACACCGACAACTTGCCGCCTTATCCCGTGCTGGATGAGATCATTCGCTTGTACGTGGAAGAAAACCAATCAAGCGCGCAGATTATTGCCCAAGGTTTTGACGCTGCTACTGTGAATCGCATTGTGCGCTTAATTAATTTAAGCGAATACAAGAGACGTCAGGCTGCCATGGGTCCCAAAATAACCAAACGCGGTTTTGGGCGCGAGCGCAGAATGCCTGTAGCCATTAAACCCTGCTGATGTTTAGATAGGTAGGTTTACAAACTCTAGCCCGCTCGACGCAGCAGCCACAGGCCAATAAAAGCGCAAATCCCCGCCGGTAAAAGTACCGCCAGCAGTGGAGGGAAGTTAAATACCATGCTGGCAGGCCCCAACAGGTCTTGTACTATTTTAAAGACAAACCCCACCACCACACCGGTAAACACGCGCTGCCCCAAAGTTACCGAGCGCAAAGGGCCAAAAATAAAGGAAATCGCCATCAACACCAGCATAGCTGTAACCACGGGTTGAAAAACCTTGCTCCAGAATGCCAGCAAGTAATTCTTAGCGTTAAGCCCTTGTTCTGATAGGTAGTTGGTGTAGCTCCACAGCCCGGTAATAGGCAATGCATCCGGATCCATCACCACCGTACTCAACAACTCTGGTTTTAGCGCCACATCCCACTGCTCTTTTTTAACCTGACTAACGCTTGAGCTGCGCGGCCCTAGATGGGTATAAACAACGTCATCTAACTGCCAAGCTCCTTCTTGAAACGAGGCTTGGCGCGCAAAACTGACTACCTGCAACTGTCGCTGGTCATTGAACTTATAGCGCGTAACCCCCAGCAGCAGACCGTTTGGCTGAACGGTGTTGATGTGGATATATTCTTGCCCTTGTCGATGCCACAAACCATGTTTAGAGCTTTGCGCTTTTCCAGCAGACTGAGCCATGGAGCGATGTGCTTGCGCCATGCTTTCCGTCCATGGCGCGACATACTCAGCTATTGCCAGTCCGATCACCATGAGTAACAGCAACGGCTGCATCACCGACCAGACAATACGCATCAATGACACCCCCGCTGCACGCATAACCGTCAGTTCACTGTTGGATGCCAAGGTTCCTAATCCCACCAAGCAGCCAATAAGTGCCGACATGGGCAACACATCGTAAATACGTCTAGGCGCCGTCAAGCCGACATAGATGAGCGCATCCTTTAACGTGTAACCGTCCTGCAAATCACTTAGCTGATCAATAAAGGCAAACAAGAGCGCCAGCCCACTAATCACGCCCAACACGGCAAGAATAGCCACTAACACAGCGTTACCCACATAACGATCTAACTTATGCATGGGCGACATCCTTAGCGGTTACGCTGCGCCATTTAGATAGCTTGTAACGCAACCTCTCCCAATACAGCAAAACGACACCCACGCATAAAAACAATGCATGTACAGGCCACATACCCACAGCATTGGATACGCGCCCTTTATCGAGCGCATCGCGCATGGCAATTAATAAAGCCAAGTAAGCCATGTACAGAAAAATAGCAGGTAACAGCTTTAAAAAACGGCCTTGGCGAGGGTTCACCTTGGCTAAGGGCACTGCTATCAAAGTCACCACAAAAGCGAGCAAGGGTATGGCTATGCGCCAGTGCATTTCTGTTTTAAATCTCTGGTGCGTGCCGGCCATTAGTTCTGTTGTCGACATCGCTTCGCGATCACTCACAGCTAAACCAACAGAAGGCTTGGGCAGTAAAACAGCGTAGGTATCGTACTTAACCACGCGATAATCAGCCTGACCCGGCTGACCGTCATAACGATAGCCATCTTCAAGCACTAAATAACGACTGCCATCGCTGTGTAAAACCTGTTGACCCGACTTGGCAATCAGTACGCTAATCTGTTTGTTATCCACGGCTTTGGCTTTTGCGCCAACCTGTGTTTCAGTGACAAACACACCCTGCAGCTGTTCACGATCACTGCTGACATCTTCAACATAGGTCACCCGCCCGCCCTCTTTCATAGACTGAAAGCGTCCCGGCACTAGCGTATCGAATTCGGTTAGAGCATCTTGTTCATGCAAAATAGTTTCTACCTGCCTCATACCATAGGGCGTTAGGTAAAAACTTAAAAAAGCCAGCACAACGGCTACCAGTAAAGCGGGTGCGCTGGTATAGGCAAAGATACGTTGCTGGCTTACGCCTGAGGCATTTAAAACAGTGATTTCACTTTCCAAATACAAACGCCCGTAGGCCAGCAAAACACCCAAGAACAAACCCAAAGGTAAAATAAGCTGTAAAAACCCCGGTATTCTATAGGCCATAATTAATAGCAAAGCACTGGGATCGAGCAAGCCCTGAGCAGCCTGAGCCATATATTTGATAAAGCGACCACTCATGATAATAACTAACAAAACAGCGCTAACCGCACTCAAAGTCAGTAGTACTTCACGCGTTAAATAACGAAAAATTATCAAACAAAACTCCAGTAAACCTGCTTTAAAATGCAGCCCTTAACAAAACTTGCCTATAACAGTAGGATTAATCTAAGCTGTAAGCACAATACCTACTTCCTAGTCAGTGCGCGCAGAAGCACCATCTATGGCGCGCATTATCCTTTATATTATTCTCTTTGTCTTGAGGAACATTAAGCATGCATTTCTCTGTTACCCACGAAACCGTTGCTACTCTCAACACAGGCACGCTGATTTTCGCCCTTGATGAAAGCTTACAGCTTAGCGATAGCGCATCACAGCTCGACAAGGCTAGTAATGGCGCCCTACAAGCCGCTCTAAAAAACGGCGATATTCAAGGCAAAGCAGGACAAAGCTTACTGATCCGTCAGCCAGCAGGCATTGCGGCGCAACGTATTTTACTGGTTGGTATTGGCAAAGAAAAACAATTATCCGACAAAGCTTTACGCAAAGTCATCGCCGCAATCACCAACCAACTCAAGCCCTTAAATGCCGAGCAAGCCACACTGGCGCTCGACAGTTTTCAAGCAAAAGAACACAACAACGCCAATACTGCCCGCCTTATTGCACAGAGTTTTGCCGATAACCTCTATGTGTTCGATCAGTTTAAAAGTGAAAAGTCCACGCCCATTGCGTTAAAAAACATCGAGTTTTTAACCACCGCTGACGAAGTCGAAGCGGTGCGCGAAGCCTGCGAACAAGCACAGGCTTTAGCCAGTGGCATGAACCTAACCCGTGATCTGGGTAATTTACCCCCTAATATTTGCCAGCCTAGTTATCTGGCCGAACAAGCCCGCACCATGGCGCAGCAACATAACCAGCTGGTCGTTGAAGTACTAGAAGAAGAGCAACTTAAAGAACTTGGCGCTAACGCGCTGCTGGCGGTGGCCAAGGGTAGCGAGCAGCCACCACGACTTATTGTACTGAATTACCAAGGCGCTAATGCCGATGACCAACCCTATGTATTGGTCGGTAAGGGAATTACATTTGATTCCGGCGGTATTAGCTTAAAACCCGGTGCTGGCATGGATGAAATGAAATACGACATGTGCGGCGCGGCCACTGTGCTTGGTGTGTTTGCCAGCCTGCTCGAACTCAAGCTGCCTATTAATGTCATTGGCGTGCTGACGTGCGCAGAAAACATGCCCAGCGGCGGTGCTACACGTCCGGGCGATATTATCACCACCATGAGCGGACAAACTGTCGAGATTCTAAATACCGACGCTGAAGGCAGGTTAGTACTCTGTGACGCACTAACCTACGTTAAACGCTTCAACCCCAAAAGTGTGATTAACATTGCCACTTTAACAGGCGCCTGCATTGTAGCTTTAGGCAGCCAAACCAGTGGCCTGATGGGTAATAACCAAGACTTAGTAGATGCGTTACTCCAAGCTGGCCAAACTGCCAGTGATGTGGCTTGGCAGCTGCCTTTATTTGACGACTACCAAGAACAGCTCGACAGCCCCTTTGCCGACATCGCTAACATCGGCGGGCCGAAGGCGGGCACCATTACCGCTGGCTGTTTCTTGTCGCGTTTTACCAAGGACTACCCTTGGGCACACCTCGACATTGCCGGTACAGCCTGGATTAGTGGCGGTAAAGATAAAGGCGCAACGGGTCGTCCAGTTCCGTTACTGCTGCAGTACCTCTTGGATCAGCGCGCGTGAGAATAGATTTTTACGTCAGCCCCAGCGACCAGCTGCAGGAGCGCCTTGTGCTCGTCTGCCAGCTGGCAGCTAAAGCATGGCAGGCGCAATTAAGCACCTTTATCCGTTGCTGTGATCTAGCCCAGGCGCAGCAACTGGATGAGCTGTTATGGTCATTTCGTTCAGCATCTTTTCTGCCGCACAATCTTTACCAAGACAATCCGCAAGCTCCTATTGTGTTGGCTGTCGATGAGCAGCCTATAGATAATGATGTGGTTTTTATCAACCTAGCTATGCAAATCCCATCGCCCATACATCACTTTAACCGTATTATCGAAATTGTTTGCCAAGCACCGGAAATACTGCAAAAAAGCCGAGAAAACTTTATGCAGTATCGTCAGCTAGGCTACCAACCACAACGGGTCGAGCTTTGAGGTTTTTTCTATGCGTAAACCAGCAAGCAGTACACAAGCCCAGGATTTACTGGATGATTTAACACAGCTACACCAACAATTATCAGGTGTACAAGAGTTTGAGTCTGTGCCTCTTTTGGAAGACATTATCAGCGCACCCCAGTCCAGCTCACTCAGTTTTGAACAGCAGTTATTGATACACAGCGCTGAAAAAATCCTCCCCGAAATCATCCAAGATTTCACACCACTTATCGCGCAAGAATTAAGCCGCAGACTAGAGCAAGAACTGCACAAGACCGTTGCAGAGCGGTATGCTAACGTTAAAAAGAACCCGCCTCGCTAAACGCTGTACCGCTAATCCAAGGCCCCACTTACATTGCCCATTGATTTTTTGCAGCACAGCCTGTTCAGGATAGCCTTTAACATAGCCGCAACAGCATAAGCCTGATAAAATCCCCCCTCCCTACTACCTGTTCTGCAAAGGTTTATTCATGAGCACGCAAAAACCCTCTATTAGCTACAAGGATGCTGGTGTTGATATTGACGCCGGTGAAGCCCTTGTTCAACGCATCAAACATGTTGCCAAGCGCACCGCACGCCCTGAAGTTTTGGGTGGTTTGGGTGGTTTTGGCGCGCTCTGTGAAATCCCTGAAGGTTACCGCCAGCCTGTATTAGTGTCAGGCACGGACGGTGTGGGCACCAAGTTACGCTTAGCGATTGACCTTAACCGCCACGATAAAATCGGTATCGACTTGGTCGCTATGTGCGTCAATGATCTGGTTGTGTGCGGTGCTGAGCCATTGTTTTTCCTAGACTATTACGCGACCGGCAAGCTCAATATCGATGTGGCCGCTGATGTTGTTACCGGCATTGGTGCGGGCTGTGAAATGGCAGGTTGTGCGCTCGTTGGCGGTGAAACCGCTGAAATGCCTGGCATGTACACGGGCGAAGATTATGATTTGGCTGGCTTTTGTGTCGGCGTCGTTGAGAAATCTGAAATCATTGATGGCTCCAAAGTAGCTGCAGGTGATGTCCTTATCGCCCTGCCATCTTCTGGTCCACACTCCAATGGTTATTCATTGATTCGCAAGATCATTGAAGTCGCTGGTGCAGACATCAACAGCACATTGATTGAAGGCCAACCACTGGCTGAACACCTGCTGGCACCCACCCGTATCTATGTCAAACCTGTGCTCAAATTAATTAAAGAAACCGGCAAGGTTAAAGCTATTTCCCACATTACGGGTGGTGGCTTGCTGGAAAACATTCCACGCGTATTGCCAGAAAACGCACAAGCAGTGGTGGATGTGGCTAGCTGGAAACGCCCTGCCGTTTTTGACTGGTTACAGCAACAGGGCAATGTTGATGAAGTAGAAATGCATCGCGTACTTAACTGCGGCGTGGGCATGATTATTTGCGTTGGTGCTGAAGATGAGCAAAGCGTGCTAGAGCACCTACGCGATTCGGGTGAGCAACCTTGGCGCATCGGCCATATTCAA
>LFTS01000267.1:0-709 GCA_001513435.1 Gammaproteobacteria bacterium DTU040 | reverse complement strand
AACTTACAAGCCTTGCTGAATCATTTTCAAGACAATGAATCAGTCACCATCAGCGCAGTAATCAGCAATAAAGCGGATGCCTTTGGTTTACAACGCGCCGCACGCGCTGGGGTGCCCACGCAGGTGTTGTCGCACCGTGATTATTCAGACCGCTTAGCGTTTGACCAAGCATTAATCCAAGTTATCGACCAGTACCAGCCTGATTTGGTGGTGCTGGCTGGGTTTATGCGTATTCTCACACCAGAGTTTACCCAGCACTACCAGCAGCGTTTAATGAATATCCACCCCTCGCTATTACCTAAATACAAAGGACTGGATACCCATCAGCGCGCACTGGAAGCAGGCGACACAGAGCACGGTTGCAGCGTCCACTTTGTTACCGAACACCTAGACGGCGGCCCTGTGATTATTCAAGCCAGCATCGCTATCGAGGCCAATGACAACGTTGACAGCCTAGCGCAAAAGATCCATCAGCTTGAACACCAAATCTACCCGCTTGCCGTGCAGTGGTTTGCTGAAGGACGCCTGCAACTTGCCAATAATACCGTTGTCTTAGATGGGCACGTTTTATCCAACACCGGCTACCCATTTAATCCATCCAGCTAAAACCGAGGTGCTCAAGCATGCTACGTATTTTATTAACGACTCTATTGCTTAGTCTGTGTAGTGCTAACCTCGCTGCTGCCGAACTACAGCCTTTTCATGCCAG
>LFTS01000294.1 GCA_001513435.1 Gammaproteobacteria bacterium DTU040 | reverse complement strand
GCGAACGGCGATATCGTCACGTAAGACTTTTACACTGTCTACACCGTCAACAATGGCGCGTCCGGTTGTGCCGCGCGCTTGGAAACCGGTAAACACCAAGTGACATTCAGGACGCCATAGGTTGTGCTTAAAGTGGTGCACGATGCGCCCGCCGTTACACATACCGCTACCCGCGACAATTATAGCGCCACTCTTTGTATGGTTGATGTCCATAGAGTCTTCGGGGCGTGGGGTTTGCTTAATAATGGGTAGCCAATCTTCAAGACTTTCGATGTTGTGTTCTTTAAGCATAGCCAGGTTTTCTTTGTCGAACTTATCATGATGACGAAAGTAAACGGCATTAGCGCGTATCGCCATAGGACTATCCAGATAAACCACATGCTGGGGCAGACGGCCTTCGCGATAGAAGCGTCCTAGGTGAAATAAAATATCCTGAGTACGGCCTACAGAAAAAGCAGGAATCATTACGTTGCCGCCTTCTTCGTGGGCTTTTTGCAAAATAGCCGCAAACTCATCAAGAGTGTCTTCGGTACAGCGGTGGTTACGATCGCCGTAGGTGGACTCTAATAAGAGTACGTCTGCTTGCTTTACTGCTTCGGGCGTACGCATTAAAGGCGTGCAGGTGTTACCCAGATCCCCAGAAAAAACTAAGCGGCGTGTGCTGTTATTGGGTTCATGGAACGTTAGTTCAACAATGGCAGAACCGATAATATGACCGGCATCATAATATTTAAGCTCTACGCCTTTTAATATTTCCACGCTAGTGTGGTAATCAATGGCTTTGCGTTGTTTAAGTGCGCGCTCTGCATCGGCAGTGACATAAAGAGGCGCGATAGGGCGCTTGCCTTTGCGTGCACGCCAGCGGTTTTCCCATTCTGTATCCTTTTCTTGGATATGTGCAGCGTCGAGCAGCATAATTTCCAGTAACTCACTGGTGGCATCAGTGACGTAAATAGGACCGCGATAACCTTCGGCTACTAAGCGTGGCAACATGCCACTATGATCAATGTGGGCGTGTGAAATAACCACAGCGTCTATGTGTTCTGGATTGAAGCGAAAGGATGAGTTAGTGGCTTGGCCGTTATCGCCATTGCTATTGTTGTTATCATTGCCTTGCTGCATTCCGCACTCGAGCAGGATTTTTTGCTTGTCATGGGTTTCGATAAGGTAGCAAGAACCGGTGACTTGCTGTGTTGCACCAAGAAAAGTGAGTAACGCCATAGGGCTTTCCTTTTATTTAAAATTAATAGTCGAGCTTATGTGACACTATAATAACCTGAAGCCAGCCTGTGATTGGAAGTTATATGATTTGCAGTCAAAACCCAGAAGTTTTTAAAGCCTTGTTACCCTGTACTCATATCAGTGTTACGCGCCATATTAAGCGGGTGCTTGCGGGTTGCATTATAGTTTTAAGTGGCTTGCTAACAGCCGCTGCGGCTGCAAAGGAAAAAACGCAATTGGATTTTGCTGTACTAGCGTTTGTCGATAAGCACGTCACTGTGCAACGCTGGCAGCCCATCATTGATGAAGTAAACACCCGTTTGCTTGATATAGAGTTGCGGGTGCGGGCGCTTAACCTTGAAGAAATGTACGCAGCGGTGCAGCAACAGGATGTCGATTTCGCTCTGCTTAACTCGGCGCTGTATATCGAGCTGGCGCAGCAGCAAGGGTTATCGAGTCCTTTAGCTACGATGGTGAGTTATTACAATACAGTGCCATTGCCGAGTTTTGGCGGAGTAATACTGGTGCGCGATGAGCCGCAGGGCATTACTCAGTTAGAACAGCTTAAAGGCCGCACAGTGGCAACGCCAGGTTACGGCTCATTGGGTGGTTATTTAGCCCAAATCTACGAGCTTCGGCAGCATGGAATAGAGCCTAACAGCTTTAACAGCATAGTCACCAAAATGCCTCACTATAACGCTATCAATGCTGTTTTGCAGGGCAAAGCAGATGCCGCTTTTGTGCGCACAGGTGTTTTAGAGGAATTGCTGCAGCAGGGTGCTATTGCTGAGGGTGAGCTTAGGGTGCTTAATGCGCAGCGTGTGGAGAATTTTCCGCAAGCGTTATCTACACAGCTCTACCCGGAATGGCCGCTTACGGCTCTTGCACAGGTTAAAGCAGATGATGCCGCGCAGGTAGCCGCTGCTTTTTTAGCGATAAAATACGAAGACTCAGTGTTCAAACAGGCCAATGTATTTGGTTTTAGTATTCCAGCAGACTATGAGCCTGTTCGCGACATTATGCGTCAACTAAAAGTTAAGCCTTACCATTTAGACGCAGCCATCACATGGCAGCAAACCTGGGAAAAATACAAGACGCTGATTCTGCTGATCGCCATCTGTGTCGGCATCATTGTTGGACTGAGCATTGTGCTGCTGATTTATAACCGGCGTTTGTCAAACACTTTAATGCTGGTGCGTAAAAACGAAGAATCACAACGTTTAG
>LFTS01000282.1 GCA_001513435.1 Gammaproteobacteria bacterium DTU040 | reverse complement strand
GTGACCTCGGTAAGCACCAGCAATGGCATATTACGTTCATGCGCTTGCTCTGCGTGCAGGCTGGTGAGCTTAGCTCCCTTGATTTGTGCATCTTCAACCAACGCACGTAAGCGTTGTTGATGTTGCTGATTAATAATCCAAGTGCAGTCAGGGTTGTCGGCCAAGGTGGGTTGAAACCGCTGCAGCACTAAGCGCAGCTGCACAATGAATTCATTTAAACACTGTTTTGGCAGCAAGATATAGTCAGGAGCGACACAAAATTGACCTGCATTAAGCAATTTAGCAAAAGCGATCCGCTCAGCCGCATCGGCCAAATTGGCACTTTCATCCACAATAGCCGGTGACTTACCGCCTAACTCCAAAGTGACAGGGGTAAGATTTTCTGCTGCCGCACGCATCACTTTCTTACCAACAGCCGTGGAGCCGGTAAACAGCAGGTGGTCAAAGGGCAGTTGTGTAAAAGCCTTGCCTAATTGTGCATCGCCTAAGACCACGCTCACCAAATCTTGGGGAAATATGGACTGCACAAGCTGCTGCATAAGCTTGGCCGTGG
>LFTS01000202.1 GCA_001513435.1 Gammaproteobacteria bacterium DTU040 | reverse complement strand
AGATGTGTATAAGAGACAGGCATTAGATAAGCAGGCGGTTGCTGATTTGGAGCGGCACTTGGCGCAGCATTGTGAGCAGGGTGGTATGGTGATTTTTACTACTCATCATGAACTGCAGCACCGACCCAGCCAGTTCACAGAGCTTGATTTAGGGCAGCGTGCAGTATGAGTCGAGTATTCTTTTTATTGATTTTACGCGAAGCACGTCTGTTGGCTCGACGACCGGCTGAGCTGGCTAACCCGTTGGTGTTTTTTGCTATCGTGATTGCCTTGTTTCCTTTGGCGGTAGGTCCTGAAACGCAAATGCTACGCACCCTGTCGCCGGGTTTGATTTGGGTAGCAGCGTTGCTGGCTGTATTATTGTCATTGGAAAATCTGTTTCGTAGCGACTTTGAAGACGGTTCGCTAGAACAGTGGGTTGTTTCACCGCATCCATTAACAGTGCTAGTGTTGGCTAAAGTGTTTGCTCATTGGCTGTTTTCAGGTTTGGCGTTAGTGCTGTTGTCGCCTGTGTTGGCTATCATGCTGGGTTTGCCCGCTGACAGAGTGCCTATTTTACTAGCGTCGCTGTTGCTGGGAACGCCAGTTTTAAGTTTGTTGGGCGCGGTAGGAGCAGCCTTAACAGTGGGTTTGAAACGCGGCGGTATACTCTTAGCGTTGTTGATTTTGCCTTTATATATTCCAGTATTGATTTTAGGTAGCGGTGTTTTGCAAGCCGCTTTGCAAGGACTGCCCACGCTGGGTTATCTGTTGTGGATGGCCAGCTTGATGATGTTGACTATTACCCTCACGCCTTTTGCGATAGCAGCGGGGCTGAAAATTAGTGTGGGTGAATAGTTGGTCAATGATTTTATAGCGAGTGTGTAAATGAAGTGGACTTGGTTTCATAGGTTAGGCTCACCCAAGTGGTTTTATGAATTAAGCGGACGTTGGCTGCCTTGGTTTGCCGTGGCTACAGTACTGCTCATAGCGACAGGCTTGGTGTGGGGTTTGGCCATAGCGCCCCCTGATTACCAGCAGGGTAATAGTTTTAGAATTATTTACATTCATGTCCCAGCGTCATTTTTAGCTCAGTCTATTTATATCTCCTTGGCGATCGCTGGGGTGGTCAGCTTGGTGTGGAAAATGAAAATCGCTGATGTAGCGCTGCAGCAGTCAGCTCCAATTGGAGCATGGATGGCCTTTATCTCTTTGCTCACGGGTGCCATTTGGGGTAAGCCTACTTGGGGTGCTTATTGGGTGTGGGATGCACGCTTGACGGCTATGTTAATTTTGCTGTTTTTGTATTTTGGCGTTATCGCACTAGGCCAAGCTATTAGTAACCGGGAGAGTGCGGCTAAGGCCTGCGCTGTATTGTCCATAGTGGGTGTTGTTAATATTCCCATCATTAAGTACTCGGTAGACTGGTGGAACACGTTGCATCAGCCAGCCACTTTTTCAGTTATCGAAAAGCCAGCCATGCCTGCAGAGATGTGGATTCCATTATTAATAATGGTTGTAGGCTTTTATTGCTTCTTTACAACGGTGTTATTAATGCGCATGCGCCTAGAAATTTTACGCCGCGAGGCTAAGACAAGCTGGGTTAAAGCGGAAGTAGCACGTTTAGTTGGAAAAAAACATGAATGAATCAATTTTTGCTTTTAATTCCTTTGCGGAATTTATTGCAATGGGTAAGCATGGCTTTTATGTCTGGGTTTGCTTTGGCATTACCATAGCTGTGCTAGCCATTAATGTGGCTTTGCCTTGGCTGGCACGTAGACGTTATTTAAATCAAGAAGCTCGTAGGTTGCGTTGGGAGGCTATGCAATGAATCCGGTCCGAAAAAAACGTTTAATAGTCATTTTTGCTATTTTGGCGGGCATTTCAGCAACGCTAGGCTTGGGCTTGTATGCCATGCAGCAAAATATCAATCTCTTTTATACACCTACTGAAATTGCTAGTGGTGTGGTTCCGCAAGATGCACGTATTCGTGCAGGCGGTTTGGTTAAGGAAGGTTCGGTGAAGCGCAATGAAGATGCTTTGACAGTAACCTTCGTAGTCACCGATGGTGATGCCGATGTAACAATTAGCTACCGCGGCATACTGCCGGACTTATTCCGTGAGGGGCAGGGTATTGTTGCTTTAGGACGCCTAAATGCAGATTTAGTACTGGAATCTGATGAAGTACTGGCCAAGCACGATGAAAACTACATGCCGCCCGAAGTTGGGGATGCTTTAGCTAAAACGGGCATGCTCAAACACTATGAAGAAGCGCAAGGAGCTAAATAATGGAGTTGGCTCTGTATATACCTGAATTAGGGCACTTGGCGTTAATTCTGGGATTGTGTTTTGCGGTGGTGCAAGCATTTTTTCCCCTAGTAGGTGCTTGGAAGGCAGACCATCACTGGATGAGTTTAGGCCAGCCTGCAGCCTGGGGGCAGTTTGTATTTTTACTGATTTCATTCGCCTGTTTGACATGGGCATTTATTACCGATGACTTTACCGTTGCTTACACGGCTAATAACTCCAATAGCATGTTGCCTTGGTATTATAAAATCAGTGCGGTTTGGGGTGCACACGAAGGGTCATTGCTGCTCTGGGCATTTATCTTAGCTGGCTGGACCTTTGCAGTAGCGGTGTTTTCACGTCAGCTGCCTGAAGAAATGCTGGCACGCGTGCTGTCGGTTATGGGGATGATAAGTGTTGGCTTTCTGCTCTTCTTGATCGTGACCTCCAACCCGTTTGAGCGTATTTTGCCACAATCCCCAGTTGATGGGCGCGACCTAAACCCGCTGCTGCAAGACTTCGGTTTGGTGATTCACCCGCCGATGTTGTATATGGGCTATGTGGGCTTTTCGGTGGCTTTTTCTTTTGCTATTGCTGCTTTGTTAGGCGGCAAGCTGGATGCTGCTTGGGCGCGCTGGTCACGTCCGTGGACGCAAGTTGCTTGGGCTTTTTTAGGCATAGGTATTGCGCTGGGCTCTTGGTGGGCTTACTACGAGCTGGGCTGGGGCGGCTGGTGGTTCTGGGATCCCGTTGAAAATGCCTCATTAATGCCTTGGTTAATAGGTACGGCATTACTGCACTCGTTGGCCGTTACAGAGAAGCGTGGACTGTTTAAAAACTGGACAGTTTTACTGGCAATCGCTGCCTTCTCTCTGAGTCTACTGGGTACCTTCTTGGTACGATCAGGCGTACTGACCTCTGTGCATGCTTTCGCCTCGGATCCTACTCGTGGCGTGTTTATTTTGATTTTTTTATTGGTGGTGGTCGCATCTTCTTTGTTGTTGTTTGCGATGCGTGCGCCTTCGGTTAAAAGTAAAGCCGGCTTTTCTTTACTTTCACAAGAAACACTTTTGCTGGTTAACAATATAGTCTTAGTTGTAGCTACAGCCATGGTGCTGATAGGCACGCTGTATCCGTTAATCCTTGATTCATTAACAGGCTCCAAGCTGTCAGTCGGTCCTCCGTATTTTAATGCCTTGTTTAACCCCCTTATCGCTATTCTGATGCTGGCTCTGGGCTTAGGTGTCACCCTGCGTTGGAAAAATACGCCTGTGGCTTGGCTAGTTAAAATGCTCGGGCCAGTGTTGCTGGTCAGTGCTGCGCTGAGTTTGGCGCTAACCATGCTGGCTGATGAGTTTAATGGCGCTGTGTTATTGGTTTATTTCCTCTCGGCTTGGGTTGTTTTTGCAGGCTTGCGCGACATGTTTGAAAAGACGCGTCACAAAGGATTGTGGGTTGGCTTACGCGGTTTAAGCCGCAGTTATTTAGGTATGCACCTAGGGCATTTAGGTTTGGTTGTGTGCGCTATTGGCGTGGTTTTGTCCAGTCACTACAGTGCTGAGCGCGACTTAAAAATGGCCATCGGGGACCGTGTTGAGTTAGGTAAGTACGAGTTTGTATTTGAGGGCGCTGAGCACTTTGAAGGGCCTAACTATATTTCTGATAAAGGCACTATTCGCATCTTTAAGGGCGAAAAGGAAATTGCTGTATTGCACCCTGAAAAACGTCTGTATTTAGTCCAGCGCATGCCGATGACAGAAGCAGGTATTGATCCTGGCTTTACCCGTGATCTTTATGTGGCGTTGGGTGAGCCGCTAGAAAATGGAGCTTGGGCCGTACGTTTGCAAGTGAAACCCTTTGTGCGTTGGATTTGGTTGGGTGCACTGCTCACCTGCCTAGGTGGTGTGTTGGCCGCCTGCGATCCGCGCTATCGTAGGAAAATTAGCACGCGTGTGAAAGATGCGCTAAGCACGACTAAAAAAGGGGTAGCCAATAATGTCTAAAGGTCGCTTAATTGCTGTTTTTGCTATTTTGCTGGGTGTAGCGGCCTTTGCTGGCATGGCGGTTTATGGGTTGAATAACGATCCGCGCGAGTTACCTTCGGCGCTAATTAATAAGCCTTTTCCAGAATTTAAGCTGAATAACTTATTGGTCGAAGGGCAGACCATTAGCAAGCAGGATTTACTCGGTAAACCAGCGTTAGTGAATGTCTGGGCGACTTGGTGCCCAACCTGTCGTCAGGAACATGATGACCTGAATAAGCTTGCCAAACAGGGGGTAACTATTTATGGGGTTAACTACAAGGATGAGTCAGCTAAAGCACAAAGATGGCTGACCGAGCTGCTTAATCCATACGCACTCAACATCAGTGATCCCAAGGGTACGCTGGGTTTTGATTTGGGCGTGTACGGTGCGCCAGAAACATTTTTACTGGATAAGCAGGGTGTGATTCGCTTAAAACATGTGGGTGAGGTCAATGACCGGGTTTGGCGCGAAAAAATCGGCCCTGCCTATGAGGAGCTGCTGAAGCAATGAAGACGTTCCTAGTGAGCCTACTGCTAAGTTTTGCTTGTGTCTTTCCAGCGGCGGCAGCTATAGATACCTATGAGTTTGATACTAAGGCTGATCAAGAAAGATTTCGCAGCCTAATAGAAGAGCTGCGTTGTCCTAAGTGTCAGAACCAAAATATTGCCGATTCGGATGCTGAAATTTCATTAGACATGCGCGATCTTACCTACCGTATGATGATTGAAGATGGCAAAACCAATGATGAAATTGTTGCCTATCTAGTGGACCGTTATGGTGATTTTGTACGCTATAAACCGCCGGTAGACAAACGTACCTTTTTACTGTGGTACGGACCTTTTGCCTTGCTGGCTTTGGCGCTGTTGATACTGGTTGTGGTTGTAGCGCGACGCCGTAAAGCGGTGACTGCTTTAGGTGAGAATGAATTATCTGCAGCTGAGCAACAACGTATTCAGCAATTAATTGAACAAACTAGAGAAAATAAATAATGTTTTTTTGGCTTTTATCCCTGCTGCTGCTTTTGCCAGCGTTGTTTATATTCCTATGGCCGGTACTTAAGGGACGCAAGCATCAGGCAGAAGAAGATCGCACCGCGTTAAACGTGGCGCTTTACCAAGAGCGGGTAACGGAACTTGAAGCTCTGCATGCCCAGGGCGTGCTCACTGATGAGCAGCTTGAGCAGGGGCGGCAAGAAGCAGGACGTGATTTGCTTGAAGATACCGAACTAGGCGCGCCTTTAGCTCAAACAAAGCTGGGTATGGCCTTGCCGTTAATAGCGGCCTTGCTTATACCGGTTGGCGGTGCAGCGCTGTATAAAGTTTTTGGTGAGGGTGAAAAAGTAGCTCTAACCCTAAGCCTTGCTGAGCAACCTAAGACTGCGGGCGAGGCAATTGCGCGCTTAGAAAATATAGTGAAATTACAGCCTGACTCTGCCGAGGCATGGTTTTTCTTGGGTCGTACTTATATGAATGAGCAGCAGCATAAAAAAGCAGCTCAAGCCTTTGATAAAACGATGCGCTTGGTCGGCAAGCAGCCGGAGGTTTTAGCGCAGTGGGCGCAAGCCGAGTATTTTTCCACCGATAAACGCTGGACCGATGAAATGCAGCAGGCCGTAGATACAGTGCTGGCCGCTGATCCTAATGATGCAACCATGCTAGGTTTTGTAGGTATTGCAGCCTTCGAGTCCGGCAATTTTAATACCGCATTAGAAGCTTGGTCGCGTTTGTTGGATCAAATGGATCCGCGCGACCCTTCAGCGCGTGCTGTTTTAACTGGGGTTGAGCGCGCTGAGCAGGCGATTAATGAATTTGGTGAGCGCGCTGTTGATGCTGAAGTCGGCCCTGTGTTGCCGCCGCTCCCTGATACAGCAAGCCTAGCTGAGCAAGGCAGAATTAGCCTGCTCGTCAGCGTTGCTCCAGCGTTGCTAGATAAGCTACAGCCTGAAGATGTAGTCTTTGTGTTTGCACGCGCTACGAGCGATGGTCAAATTCCTCTGGCCGCACAGCGCCTTACTGTAGCTCAGTTGCCTGCCGAGATTGTGCTCAGCGATGCGGATGCATTGATGCCCGAAACTCTGCTTTCAGCGGCGCAAGACATCCAAGTGCAAGCCAGTATTGCCAGAGACGGCAATGCGAGCGAGCCTAACTGGTTAAGCACGATCAAGCCTGTAACTGTCGATACTGAACAGCAAACAGAGCTGGTGATTGAGCAAGAGGTTACTCGCTAGTTTGTGCTTTATCTGTGTTAAGTCTGTGCAGTTAGGGAGACTAGTGTGGCTACCCCATTAATAACTAGGCAAGGCTATGAGCTGCTTAAGCTTGAGCTAGATGAGTTATGGCGCGTAGAGCGTCCAGATATTACTCGCAAAGTAACTTGGGCAGCAGGCTTAGGCGATCGCAGTGAAAACGCAGATTATCAATATAACAAACGGCGTTTGCGCGAAATTGATCGGCGCGTGCGCTACCTGCGTAAATGCATTGAAAATCTAAAGGTGGTTGATTACCACCCTGATCAGGAAGGACGGGTTTTCTTTGGTGCATGGGTAGAGGTAGAAAACGAAGCGCAGGAGACTCTGCGATTTCGTATTGTAGGTTACGATGAGATTTTTCAAAATCCTGCTTATATTTCGATCGACTCGCCCATGGCACGGGCGCTGTTAAAAAAACAAGTGGATGAAGAAGTTGAAGTAACTACAGACACCGGCACGCAACTTTGGTACATCAACTCTATTCAATATAATCTGTCCTAAAGCGTGTTGGCTAAGGGGTAAGTAAGACAATTGCTGCTACAGCCAAAGCAATGCCGAGCACGTTTACTCGATGCAGTTTTTCTTTAAAAAGCAACACGCCAATTAACGCGCCTAAGCTAATGACGCCTATATTCATAGCGGTAAAGACAAGCGTGGGGTTTTCGGGAAAAGTTTGGTGGGCACGAATATAGGCATAGATATTGCCAAAATTAAACAGCCCTAAAATTATGCCGGCAGCCAAACTTGCTGGGTGCCACTTGGTTTTGCGCACCAGAAGCCACAGCAAAAGCAAGCAGCCTGACAAGACGAAACTAGCCAATAGGCTGGCGGAAAATGCAGCGCCTGTTTTTGCTAGCTGTTTAAAGGTTACATCAATAACGCCATAGCCCAGCCAGACTCCAATTAAAACCCATGTGGCTTGCTTGGTGTTTTTGCGACTGCCCTTGTTGGGTCGATAAATCAAACCCATTAACGCAGCCAGCGCCAAAACTATGCCCGCTAGTTTGCTCATGTTGAGTGGCTCAGCAAAAATCAAAAAAGCCATTAACAGTGGGATAAATAAAGACAAACGCTGGGCTGCATCGCTTAATGCTATGCCTGCGTGGGCTACTGCTTTAGCCATAATAAAAAAAACACTGGGCAGTAAAATGCCAAGGCTAATCAGCAATAACCAGTGTATAGAAGGCTCTGCCAATACGGCGAGGTTGGGTTTAAGTAGCAGCAAAGTGAGGGCGCTGGCAACGGCATAATTTACCAAAATACTTTGGGCAATTTGCAGGTTGTGGGAGCGTGCCAACTTAAGTAATACAGAGACGGCCACGCTGCAAGCAATGGCACTAATAAGCATTAACATAGGGTTCTTAAAATAATTTTTATGAATCTTACTGCAGTTGGCTAAAAAAATTGTTATACTACGCGCCGACTGGAAACCAGTCCCGTTCAGGATACTGCATTCTTGCGTAGTCACAAAGAAATACTTGGCTACGACTGCTCCCTAGACGTTTCACACTCTTTTTATTTATCGCATTTACGCAAACACCCTACATAGTTGCCGGGTCGATCTTAGTGATCTTTCATGGGTATGCAATTTTCTTGGGTTTTTGCGCGTGCATATGAGGCAAATATGACCCAAGAAATTAGCAGCTTTGCTGCCCTAGGCATTGCTATGCCTATTCTCACCGCTATTGAAAAAGCAGGCTACGAAGAGCCTTCTCCTATTCAGAGCCAAGCCATCCCAATTATTATGGCAGGTCACGATATGATCGGTCAGGCGCAAACAGGTACGGGTAAGACTGCCGCGTTTGCGTTACCCATTTTGTCAAAAATTGATCCGCAGCGTAAAGAGCCGCAGGTGTTGGTATTGGCTCCTACTCGTGAGCTGGCTTTGCAAGTATCTGAGGCGTTTGAAACCTTTTCAGCCAATATGCCGGGTGTTAGCGTAGTTGCTGTATACGGCGGTGCGCCAATGGGCCTACAGTTACGCGCTCTACGCCAAGGTGCACAGGTGATTGTTGCAACACCGGGCCGCTTGGTGGATCACCTGTCACGCAATGGTGGTTTACTGTCCAGCATTCAATACTTGGTACTGGATGAGGCGGATGAGATGCTCAAGCTCGGTTTTATGGATGACTTAGAGCTTATTTTCAAAGCCATACCAGAAAAGCGTCAGACGGTATTGTTCTCTGCGACTGTACCTAATTCCATTCGTGCTATTGCACAAAAACATTTGCGTGAACCCAAGCAGGTGCAAATTGCCAGCAAAACGCAAACGGTTGAAAGAATTGAGCAGGCACACATCATGGTGCATAACGACCAGAAAACGAACGCCATCTTGCGTTTGCTGGAAGTTGAAGATTTTGATGCGGTTATCGCTTTTGTACGTACTAAACAACAAACCCTCGACCTTGCCGCGCAACTGCAGGATAAAGGCTACAAGGTTGCTGCGCTTAATGGTGATATCGCGCAAAACCATCGTGAGCAGGTGGTTGATTCATTAAAGGATGGACGTTTAGATATCGTTGTGGCTACCGATGTAGCGGCGCGTGGTCTTGATGTGCCGCGTATTACGCACGTGCTTAACGTAGACATGCCTTATGACCCAGAGTCCTATGTGCACCGTATTGGTCGTACAGGTCGTGCAGGCCGCACGGGCCGTGCGCTTTTGCTGGTAACGCCGCGTGAACGTCGTATGCTGCAAGTGGTTGAACGCGTCATTAAGCAAAAAATTGTTGAAATGAAGCTGCCCGATGCACAAACCTTGTTGACCGCACGGATTAATAATCTACAGGCTGATTTACAGCCTCGTTTTGAGCGTGCGCAACAGCATCAGTCATTGCTCGATACACTGGTCAATAAACTGGGTTGTGAAGTTCAGGATATTGCTTTGGCGTTGCTGTCTAGGTTAACTGAAGGTCAGGCCTTTGATGTACAGGGTATTGAGCGTGAATATCCTGTTAATCAGGTGGCTGCACGTGGTGAGCGCACGCAAGAACGTCGTGGTCAGGCAGCTGGAGGTGAGCACCGCCGTGAGCGTCGTAGCTCGCCTATGCTGGAACAGGCGCGCGTACGTTGTCGTACAGCCTTGGGTACACGTGACGGTATTGCAGCACGCAATTTGTTAGGTGCTATTCTTAATGAAGGCGGCTTAGCTAAAGAAGCGATTGGTCGTATTCAGATTAGAGACAACTTTAGCTTAGTAGAGCTGCCAGAAGAAGGTTTAGAGCGTATCTTGGGTAAGCTTAAAGACACGCGAGTAGCGGGTAAGGCGCTTAAGTTACGTCGTTATCATGAGTAATGCTATTTTTTGCAAGTCACTATTTGCTTAGTGGGTGTAAATGTTAAAGTAACGAGCAGCCTAAAAACTGCTCGTTTTTTTTGAGAGAGAATCATGCCGCTACGTATTTGTATCCTCCAGGCCGATGATTTGCATCCAGATTTAGAAAGCCAATACCATAGTTTTGGTCATATGTTTGAGCGCTTGTTAAGCCAGCAGGCTTTGCCGGTGCGCTGTGAGGTTTTTAATGTGGTAGCGCAGCATTATCCTGCTGACAGCAGCCATTACGATGCATTTTTGGTTACGGGCAGTAAGGCAGACTCTTTTGCTATGGATGCTTGGATTGTGCGTTTGCGTGAATACTTGCAGCAACGTTATCAGCAGGGTGATGTGTTGCTTGGCGTGTGCTTTGGTCACCAAATATTAGCTCTAGTTTTGGGCGGCTTGACTGAACGAGCAAGTCAAGGCTGGGGTGTTGGTGTGCATTGTTATCAGGTGCTTAATGCACCTGTGGCAGGTTTGGACGTACCGCAGCAGTTACAGCTACTTATCAGTCATAGAGATCAGGTGACTCGCTTGCCAGAGCAGGCTGTACGCATTGCTAGCAGCGAATTTTGCCCTAATGCAGCTTATGTGGTGGGTGAGCAGGTGCTTTGTTTTCAGGGGCATCCTGAGTTTACTCACGACTTTTCCCGTGCATTATTGAATTTGCGCCGCTCAATCTATACGCCAGAGTTTTATGCACAATGCTTGGCTAGCTTAGAGCAGCAGCACGACGGCAGAGTTGTCGCTGGGTGGATGGCAGAGTTTGTCGCACAAGCACGGCGCAATAAGTTGCGGCAGACTCGAGCAGGGCTATGTCAGCAGAGCGGAGACTGTGCTAGTCCTTAAGAAACTCACCGGGAATAATGTTGCCGTTGCGAGTCACTTTAACTTTTTTCTTAAACAGTAAGCCGGTCTTTACTTGCGCTTGTAGTGAATAGTTGATTTTTTGGTCGGGCTTTTCAAGTAGGCGAACGAGGGTGCGTATATGTCGCCATATGTTTGTTTGCACAGGCACATCGAAATAAGCATGACCGTGGGCTGGTACGGTTATCCATTTATTATTTTTGCCTTTGCCTAAGGGGACATCGTTTAAATGAATTTCGTACTCAATGCCGCGAACGGGCAGGTTACTGCTGTTGGGGTTGTCGATACGAAAATACAGTTTGAAATGCTGCTCCAGCAAGCGTGCCTGAATCACTTCAACATCAACCAACTGTACGCTTGGTTCTTCAAAATTAGTGCTAAACCAAGTGCTGCAACCGCTAGTCAGATTCGCTACAAGCACAAACAAAAATGCAGTTTTCCATTTGCCCAGGATGTTAGTGGTCACCATTTTTAAAACCTTCTGTGATTAAATGCTGTCAGCGGCGCTTGTTAGGCTTGGGTAAAATACGAGCATAATTGAAAACATGCAACATTGGTTGTATTTTACAGCATGAGACATGCTTGGCGGCCCACAGTTTTGCTTTGCCGTATGGTACGGGCTATTGAGATACAGTTTAAGTTGGTTCTGCAAATGGTTTGTTAAACCATCGCTGTGGTTGAATGAGGGAGTGTCACGTGGAGTATTTTGAGATAGCTTTTGCAGGACAAATTGTTCTGGGAGCCGAACTTGAGCAAACCAAGCAGGGAGTGCAGCGCTTGTTTAATGCGAATGAGCAGCTTATGGAGCAGCTTTTTTCAGGCCGCCGTGTGGTGATTAAGCAAAAGGTGGATCAAGCAACAGCGCTTAAATACCAAAAAGCCTTTGCTGCCGCTGGTGCAATACTCGAAGTACGAAAAATTGAATCAGACAGTGTAGAATCTGCTGCTGTGCCAGCGGCAAGTAAGCCGAGTACGCGCAGCGGTGCAGAGGTTGTGCCGCGTGATGCATATATGGCGGCATTTACTCATGTGCAAGCACCAGACTTTGCTATAGCGCCCGTGGGGTCTGACCTAGTCGAGTATCAAGAGCAGCCAGAACTTGATGTTGATATTTCTGCGATGAGCTTAGCGCCAGTGGGCAGCGATATGGGGCATCAACCAGCGCCGCAGGATGTTTTGGTGCCTGATATTTCCCATATCAAACTGGCTGATTAGAGCCTGTCGCCCAAACTATTAAGTTTTGAAGCTACCCACTTGAACCTGTAGCTGCTCCGCCAGTTGTGCCAGTTCTTGGCTGGCACTGTTGGTAAGGCCAGCATTTTGGCTTACCTGTTGGGTGATGTCGTTAATATTATTGATGTTACGATCGATTTCTTCGGCAACGGCGGATTGTTGTTCGGCAGCGCTAGCAATATTGGCGTTCATGTCCGTAATGCGCGTTACTGCAGTCGATATTTTCGCTAATGCCGCTTGCGCCTCATGCACGTGGGTTACGCTTTCAGTGGTTTGGTTGCGCCCTTGCTGCATGCTGGTGGTTGCTTGGCTAACCCCTTGCTGCAGTTTTTCGATCATGTCATGAATTTCTTGTGTAGAACCTTGGGTGCGCTGAGCAAGGTTGCGCACTTCATCAGCAACCACGGCAAAGCCACGTCCCTGTTCGCCCGCACGAGCCGCTTCAATGGCAGCGTTGAGGGCTAATAGGTTGGTTTGCTCGGCAATGCCACCAATAACATCCAAAATGCTATTAATTTGTTCACTGTCGTTGCGTACTTGCTCCATAAGATTTGCCGCCGCAGTAACTAGGTTGGCGAGCATATCAATACTTGAGCCAGTGTTGCCGACCACGGAGCTACCAAGCAGGGTTTCGGCATCGGCCTCTTGCGCTGCTGCAGATGCCAGTAAGGCATTTTGTGCAACATCTTGCACAGTGGCCGTCATTTCATGCATGGCTGTTGCTACTTGCTCAGTTTCTTGACGTTGGTTGTGTACTAGTTGGTTGGATTGTGCGGTGACTTGTGCCAATTGCTCAGCCGCATGCGCTACTTGCTGGGTAGACTGCGATACATCTTTGACTAATAAATGTACTTTCTCGATAAAGGTATTAATGCTGTGGGTCATTTGTGCGATTTCGTCATTACCGTGTAACGTCAGGCGTTGCGTCAAGTCACCATCACCCTGTGACAGGTTATCCACCATTTTATGGGTAACAAAAATCCGCTGCAGAACCATTCGAATAATAGTGGCATTGAGTAATAAAATAATCACTACAGCTAAACCGCCAATCACCAAGCCGCTAATAAAGGTTGAGGTAACCTGTTCTTGGACGTGGTTGTGGGCCAGTGTTGTTTGTTCGCGCTCTTGTTCAATCAATTCATCTAGCGTTACGCGTATCACACGCCAAGTGGGCTGTTCTTGGCTGGCGAGCAGTTGCGAGGCGAGGGCAACTTGGTTTTGTTCAGCCAGATCATGCACTTCTCTACGTACCGCTAAAGAGCTTTGCCAGTTTTGCTCGATTTGTTTGAGTTGTTGAGCGAGTTTTTCATCGGTGTTGTCTGATGTTTTGCGGTACAGCTCAAAAGCGTTAGAAAACTTGTTGTTCGACTCTTCGAGCATTTTTGCAGGCGTTTTTAGTTCAGGATTAAAAACTTTGTTGCGAATAGAGAGGCCAGCCAGAGCACCGTAACCGTACATGGTGTGCAAGCTTTCTAATCGTGCTTGGTTAAAATTAATATAGTGCGTAAAGTCATCACTGATTTGCTGCACGCCACGTAATGTAAAACCAAGTGCTGCACCAATGAGCGCAATTGTCACTATAATGGCGGCGGTCATTTTTCCTTTAATGCTGGTTAGAGCTAACATGTCTCACCTTTTTGCGAACGAACTATGTTTTTGTATCGGATGGTTTGGCCGAAACTTTATTTTTACCTGTTTAGCAGATTATTAATGATTTAAATGCTTAACGAGCGTGTTGGGCAGCACATAGCAGTTTTCCGGTAACAGATGGTTTGTGGGCTAGGATATTAATATCTTATTGGTGGTGGTTTTTTGTCTATGGTCAAGGATTTTTAATGCTAAGCGCAGAGCTAAAAAACGTAATTCAAAAGGCTTATACAACCTTTCTTGAGAAGAAATCCTTAACAGCACGTTACGGACAAAAAATGATGATCGCTGAGGTGGCGAGAAATTTTGCTGACATTAGTACTGACGAGCAAGAGCAGCCCGCCGAAGCAGTTGTAGCCGCTATTGAGGCTGGTACCGGAACGGGGAAAACCGTTGCCTATAGCATTGCTGCGATACCCTTAGCCCAGCATGCGGAAAAACAGCTGGTTATTTCTACGGCTACCGTGGCCCTGCAGGAGCAGATTGTAAATAAAGATTTACCCGATCTGATTGCTAATAGCGGCCTGCAGTTTAGTTTTGCTTTAGCTAAGGGGCGGGGCAGATACCTGTGTTTGCATAAGCTCGATAGGCATTTAGAAAGCCAGGGCAAACAAAGCGCAATGTCTGATTTTTTCGCCGAGGATGGATATGCCATAGACGTCAATGCTGAGCAGCATCAGCTGTTTCAAGACATGATGGAAAAACTAGCAGCTGGACACTGGGATGGCGACCGTGATAATTGGGCGCAGGTCTTAGAAGAACCAACTTGGAGCTTGCTGACTACCGACCATATCCAGTGTGCTGGGCGACGTTGCAGTCACTACCAAAACTGCGCTTTTTATAAGGCACGTGATGGCTTGGATAAAACAGATGTTATCGTAACTAACCACGATATGGTGTTGGCGGATTTGGCGCTGGGTGGTGGCAAGGTGCTGCCAGAACCGAGCAAAACACTGTACATTTTTGATGAAGCACACCATCTGCCAGATAAGGCCATTAGCCACTTTGCACATTTTACTCGCTTAAAAGCCACGCGTGATTGGCTAACTCAGGTCAGCAAGAGCGCAACCAAAAGCATTAAGCAGTATGTTTTGATGGGTGAGCTAGGGCGGTTGATGGAGCAGGTTCCAGAGCTGGCTAAACAGCTGCATGAGCAACAACAACTGATTTTTATTACTTGTGAGCAGTTGGCTGATTTTAAACCCAGCACTGAATATGAAGGCTATGAAAGACCACGTTATCGCTTCGTTGACGGGATAGTGCCTGAGGGGTTGCGTGAACAGGGTATTGAGCTGAAAAAGGGGTTTCAGCAATTAACTGACAAACTGGCGCGCATTAATGAGTTGTTGAAAAAAGTGCTTGAGGATGAGCTTGGCTTAGGTATTGACCGTAATACGGCTGAGCAGTGGCTGCCCTATTTTGGTAGTCTGTTTGCGCGTGCTGAGGGTAACTTTAATCTGTGGGCTGTCTTTACTGCTGAGGATAAATCAGGCGCACCGCCTACCGCACGTTGGATGGCGTTGGCTGATTCGGGGGCCGGAGTCGATATTGAGGTCTGTGCCAGTCCGATTTTGGCGGCTGATACATTGCGCGCTAATCTGTGGTATCGCGCCAGTGGCGTAGTTTTAACCTCGGCGACATTAACCGCACTGGGAAGCTTTGAACGTTTTCGTATGCGCGCGGGTTTGCTGCAGAGTGCTAAGACGGTGGCGGTTCCCAGTCCGTTTAATTTTGCCAAGGCCGGATTATTACGCGTACCAGATCTTGGGGTTGATGTCAGAGATGTGCAGGCGCATAGCATGGCAATTGTGCGTGAGCTGCCCAAGTTATTAGAAAGCGCCCGGGGTGCTCTGGTGTTGTTTTCTTCGCGCAAACAAATGCAGGACGTTTTTGAATCATTAGATAGAGAATGGCGCAAGCGGGTTTTAATGCAGGGGCGCTTGTCACGGCAGGAAACTATTGCCAAGCATAAAACCAATGTGGATGAAGGTCATCATAGCGTGCTATTTGGTTTAGCGAGCTTTGCCGAAGGCATTGATTTGCCGGGCTCCTATTGTGAGCATGTGGTCATTGCCAAAATTCCTTTTGCCGTACCGGACGATCCCGTAGAGGCGGCTTTGGCTGAGTGGATTGAGGCCCGTGGAGGTAATCCGTTTATGGAAATTACGGTACCTGATGCTTCATTAAAGCTGGTGCAGGCCTGTGGGCGTTTGCTACGTAGTGAAACAGATACAGGTCAGATTACTATTTTGGATCGCCGTTTAGTGACTCAGCGTTACGGCAAGGCAATTTTGAACTCTTTGCCGGCTTTTACGCAGCAGCTGACGTGATAGGTGGTATGGATGAATATTGAAGGTTATTTTGCGCCAGAGTTTACCCCAGTTGCTGAAGCGTTTGCGCAGATACTGCAGCAACCAGAGCAGCGTGGTGCGGCTTTGTGTGTACAGATAGCTGGCGATACAGTGATTGATATTTGGGGTGGTATACAGGATCGCGTAGGACAGCAGCCTTGGCAACGTGACACGCTGGTCAATGTGTTTTCTTGCGGTAAGCCGCTGCTGGCAGTAGTGATCTTGCAGTTGGTACAGGAAGGTAAACTGCAACTGGAGGCACCAGCGGCAGACTACTGGCCAGAATTTGCTGTGCTGGGTAAAGAGACAATAACCGTGCGCCAACTGCTTAGCCACCAAGCAGGCTTGCCTGCAATCGAACAGCAGCTGCCTGCAGAAGCCTTGTATGACTGGTCTGCAATGACAGAGGCGCTAGAACAGCAGCAGCCTTGGTGGCCGCCTGGCACAGCCCATGGCTACGCGCCCATGACTTATGGCTGGTTGCTGGGTGAGCTGATACAGCGGGTTGGTGGGCGCAGCGCAGGCAAAGCTATTGCGCAGCGTATCAGCGAGCCGCTAGGGTTGGATTTTTATGTAGGTGTGCACGATAGCGACTTGCCGCGTATTAGTGATACGTCACGCATCAAGGGGGCGCAAGGTGATGCACAGGCGCAAAGACTACTGCAAGCGATTATGCAGCCACAAAGCATGACCTCGCGCGCATTTGCTAATCCGCCCTCGATACTTAACAGTAGCAATAAACCTGAGTGGCGCAAACTTGAGCAGCCCGCGGCTACTGGGCACTCTGATGCTCGCGCATTGGCTGGGTTTTATATGGCTTTGTTACAAGGTCGTTTATTGGATGCCGAGCTATTAGCGCAAATGCAGCAAGAGCATGCTTATGGCGCGGATAAAACCTTGCTGACTACGACCCGTTTTGGTTTGGGCTGCATGCTGGAGCAAGCTGATAATGCGTCAGCCAGCTATGCCTTGGGCGTGCAAGCCTTCGGCCACCCAGGTGCAGGCGGCAGTCTGGGCTGCGCTGCTCCTGAATTAGAACTTAGCATGGCGTTTGTCACCAACAGCCTAGATCTCTATGTGCTCATCGACCCGCGTACGCAATGGCTTAATAAGCAGATTAAGCAATGTCTTTAGCGTAGGTAGTTATTTTGTCTTGAATGCCCGGAGCAATCAGCAGCATAGGTACATGGAAGCGGTATAGAACCATTTCCGTCATTTCTGTCATTTGCTCGGGCGCGGCAAAGCCATGATCACCCAGCACCACAAATAACGTGTCGTTGTACCAAGGTTGCTGCTTGGCTTGTTTAAAAAACTCGCCCAAAGGTCAGTCGCAATAGCGCATAGCAGTAAGATGCAGACTTAAGCTGCCATGCCCCGTCACGGGTGTGTGCAGGACAGTGCTAAAGAGAAGTGCTTAACTCATAGGCTTGCAGGGTGTTCTCTAGTAGCTCAGCGCGTGTCATAGGACCGACGCCACCTGGAACCGGTGTTATCCATGCAGCACGCTCAGCCGCTGGAGCAAATTCAACATCACCTACTAAGCGTCCAGTGGGTAAACGGTTAATGCCCACATCAATCACGATAGCGCCGGGTTTGATCCATTCGCCTTTGACCAGATCAGGAATACCTACGGCCACCACGACTAAATCAGCGCGACGTACGTGCTCTTCTAGATTCTTGGTAAATCTGTGGGTAATGGTTGTTGTGCAGCCAGCGAGTAATAGCTCCAACGCCATGGGGCGGCCAACAATATTAGAAGCGCCCACAACCACCGCATCAAGGCCGTGTAAGTCGACACCGGTACTGTTGAGCAGGGTGATGATGCCTTTAGGTGTGCAAGGGCGTAACAGCGGCATACGCTGTGCTAGCCGGCCAATGTTAAAAGGGTGGAAGCCGTCAACGTCTTTATCGGGACGTATGCGTTCGAGTAGTAATGATGCGTCTAGGTGTTTGGGTAGGGGTAATTGCAGTAAAATACCATCGACTGTGCTGTCATTGTTCAGTTGGTCGATGAGTTCGGCTAGATCGTTTTGCACGGTGTCGGCAGGCAAATCGTAGGCGATAGAGTTGAAGCCAACTTCTTCACAGTCTGTGCGTTTGTGGGCTACATACACTTCTGAAGCTGGGTCGTTACCCACTAAAATCACCGCTAAACCCGGCGCGCGCTTACCTTGCTTTAGGTGGCTTTCGACTTTTTGGTGAATAGCTTGACGAATGGTTGCAGCAATTTTTTTGCCGTCAATAAGTTGTGCAGTCATTGGGTAGAACCATAACAATAAAAAAGGTGGGGTATTCTCGCATGCATCCAGCCTTGGGCATAGATGGTTATGCCATTTTAGCAATGAAGGCGTATGAATAGCTATTTTAGCGACTGGGTAAATTACTCTTTCTTTTGGGCTAAGGGTTGACGTGCTTAAAGTATATGGTTAACATGCGCCCCGCTTACTTAGAACAGCCTGAAGCTGGATACGAGAGTTTACTTGTAAACGATCGAGCCTACGTTAGTTAACTAACAGCCAGGCGCCCGTAGCTCAGCTGGATAGAGCACCCGCCTTCTAAGCGGGTGGTCGCAGGTTCGAATCCTGCCGGGCGCGCCATTAGG
>LFTS01000304.1 GCA_001513435.1 Gammaproteobacteria bacterium DTU040 | reverse complement strand
TGGCTGTGGAAAAACTCTAAAATCCCCAATGTGCTTTCTACTAGGTGCTGTGTTTTGATTTCTTTGGCAAACACCAAGTCGCTGTGGTTTTGCTTCATCGCAATTCCACCCAAGACAACGTACATCAGTACGGATATGACTAGGATCAGCCATAAACGACTGGAAATTGAAAAACGACGTAAAATTGGCATGGCATTTTCCTGCAAAAATTCAAATTAAGTGACAGACAACTATAATTTATTGTGAGTATTGTCTGGGTGTGTCGGCCAGCGTAACGAAATATTTAACGATTATAGTTATGGTAGGCATGATACTTTCGTTTTAAGTCATAAGCTTAGCGCACAGCCTTAATAATGGTTGTTATCTTGCAAAACAGGCAGCATTAGCGGTGTTTAGGTTGTTGCGCACAGTTATAGCGCAGAGGTTTTCTTAATGCTGCTGTGCGCGGCCACCGTACTGGGTGCGACAAAAGCAACCAAATGGTCAGCGGCTACCTCTATACCTACCATTTCATCGATCACATGGTCAATATGGCTGGTAAATAAAGCTTCTAAATGGCTGCCAGTGGGGAGCTCAAGCCGGTAGAGGGTAGAGGCGCCTAAAAACGTTTTACCAATCACCCGGGCTTTTAGTGGGCTGTGTGGTGAGTCGATAATGTCGTCAGGGCGCAGCAAAACATCCACTGCACTGCCTGCTGACCAAGGATAGGCTCTATTGCCGCTAATCACGCCGAGTTCAGTTTGTACACTGTCATGGGTGAGCATATGCCCACGAATAAAATAACCTTGACCTATAAAGCTTGCGACAAAGGGGCTGTATGGCTCGTGGTAGAGGTTGAAGGGTGAGTCCCATTGCTCTAAGTTACCTTGATTAAACACGCCGATTAAGTCGCTCATGGCAAAGGCTTCTTCTTGGTCGTGGGTCACCATAATAGCGCTGGTACCGCGCAGCTTGAGGATGTCGCGTACTTCTTGGCTTAAACGTCGGCGCAGTTCTGTATCTAGGTTGGAGAAAGGCTCATCAAGTAATAGGAGCTGTGGTTCGGGAGCCAACGCACGAGCAAGAGCGACACGCTGCTGTTGTCCACCAGAGAGCTCGTGCGGATAGCGCTTGCTTAGATGGCCAAGATTAACTAAGTCGAGCATTTCTGCGGTTATTTTGTTAACGCAGGGGTGGTTGCGAATACCAAAGGCAACGTTCTGCTCTACGCTAAGGTGCGGGAACAGGGCGTAGTCTTGGAACACCATACCGATACGTCGTTTCTCTGGGGCTAACGTAAAGCCTTTGCGCGATATAATCGTGCCGGCCAGTTTTATCGAGCCAGCTGCGGCAGGCTCAAAACCGGCAATGGCTCTTAGGGTGGTCGTTTTACCGCACCCAGAAGGGCCGAGCAAGCAGCCAATATCACCTTGATTTAGATGCAAATTGAGCGCTTTAACCACAACTTGGTTGTTATAGCCGCAACTGAGGCTGTCTATTTCAAGAAGGGCGCTTGCTGTTTGACTGTTCATTTATACAACCAAAAATTCAAGCAACGCTTTTTGTGCATGCAATCGATTTTCAGCTTGCTGCCAAACCACTGAGCGTGGGTCGTCCAAGAGTGTTTCACTGATTTCTTCGCCGCGATGTGCAGGTAAGCAGTGCATGAACACGACATCGCTGGCAGCCATATCTAGGAGTTTTTCTGTTACTTGGTAAGTTGCGAAGGCTGCTTTACGGATTTTGGCTTCTTCTTCTTGCCCCATGGAGGCCCACACATCGGTACTTATCAAGTGTGCACCTGCGGCTGCTTGCTCCGGGTTGTGCATAACCTGAACACGATCGCCGGCCTGAGCTAGGAGTTGTGCGTCAGGCTCGTAGCCTTCAGGGCAGGCTACGTTTAATTTAAAATCAAACTGAATGGCGGCTTCAATGTATGAGTTACACATATTGTTGCCATCGCCAATCCAAGCCACGGTTTTGCCTTGAATGTCGCCGCGCAGCTCATGGAAACATTGCATATCAGCCAGTAATTGACAGGGGTGCAAATCATCGGAAAGCGCGTTAATAACTGGAACAGCTGAATGCCGGGCAAACTCTTCTAAGCCAGCATGAGCATAGGTACGGATCATAATGACATCTAGCATGCTGGACATGACCTTGGCTGAGTCGCTTAGAGGTTCACCGCGCCCAAGCTGAGTATCATTGGGGGAGAGAAAAATAGCATTGCCACCCAACTGGCACATGCCGGCTTCAAAAGAAATGCGTGTGCGTGTCGAGGATTTTTCAAAAATCATACCCAGCACACAGCCTTTGAGGCTTTCATGGGCAATTCGCTGCTGGCGAAGCTTTTTTAATTCTATAGCGCGTTGGATAATTTGCTGAAGCTCTGCGGGGGTGCAGTCAAATAAGGATAAAAAATGTCGTGCGCTCATAGAGAACCTTTTCATGTTAATAGCAAGCTGTCCTTGGTTAGCTTGCGTGTGGAATAAAGGTGAGATTTTATAAGCGAATGACAGGGTTGTGCAAATGCTGTGCGACTTGATACAAATCATGCGCAGTGAGCTGAGTTGTTCGCGAATAAACTTTCTGCAGGATATAGTTGAGTATGATGGTCAACTTTAAGTAGAATACCTAATAAATTTCGTTTTCTGATTTTACTGATTTAGAGGTGCATTGTGGATATTATCGAAACCATCAAAGAACAAATTGCTAATAACACTGTATTACTTTACATGAAGGGTTCGCCTAACGCGCCACAGTGTGGCTTTTCACAACGTGCTTCGCAAGCATTAATGGCTTGTGGTGAGAAGTTTGCGTTTGTTGATATTTTACAAAACCCAGATATACGCGCCAACTTGCCCGCGTATGCAAATTGGCCAACTTTCCCGCAGCTGTGGGTTGCTGGTGAGCTGGTCGGCGGTTGCGATATCATTACTGAAATGCATGATAGCGGTGAGTTAGCTGAGCTCGTGAAAGCGGCGGTAGCCAAGGCTGCTGAATAACTTACCCAGCAGCAAAGCAATCAATAAACTTAACGGCACTGACGCGAGAGCGCAGTGCTCGTTTTTTGTGTAGCGTAATAGAGAGAATTAATGAAAAGCCCAATTATTGTTGCATTAGACTTTCCAAGCATGGAGCAAGCGCTTACGATGGCGCGGCAGCTTGACCCTAAGCAGTGTCGAGTAAAGGTGGGTAAAGAGTTATTTACCCGTAGCGGACCTGTTGTGGTGGAGTCTTTGCAACGGTTGGGCTTTGAGGTTTTCCTCGATTTAAAGTTTCACGATATTCCTAACACTACAGCCATGGCAGTTAAAGCAGCCGCAGAGCTGGGCGTGTGGATGGTTAACGTGCACTGTTCCGGTGGCTTGAAAATGATGGCGGCGTGCCGCGAGCAGTTGGAACAACACGCAGGCGCTAAACCGTTGCTGATCGGCGTGACTGTGTTGACCAGTATGGAACAGCAGGATTTAGCAGGTATTGGCTTGGATGTGCCCCCACAAGAGCAGGTGTTGCGCTTGGCGGGCTTGGCTGAGCAGGCTGGCTTGGACGGTTTGGTGTGCTCCGCGCAAGAAGCGCAATCGCTTAAACAGCAGTGGTCGGCCGGTCAGTTAATCACGCCGGGCATTCGACCCGCTGGCAGCGCGCAAGATGATCAAAAACGAATCTTAACTCCTGCACAGGCTATGCAGGCGGGATCTGATTATTTGGTAATTGGTCGTCCGATTACACG
>LFTS01000283.1 GCA_001513435.1 Gammaproteobacteria bacterium DTU040 | reverse complement strand
CGTTTAACCGCACGGCAGGTATAGAATTTTTATTCGGTGTTAAAGAGTCTATGAATAACGTTATCCAAGACGCTAACTCAAGGCGCAACGACCAACGTGAGTAACGGCATAAGGCTGACCCGAAAGGCGATCGCTAGCGCGTCAAAACGTACAAAAAAGCGCAGTTTACACCGAGTAAATGAGCATTTATAGTCGCCTCGCTCCTCGCTAAAGCACGTTCAAGCTAAAGATTGTGAGTACGTTTTTAACGCTGTGGTAGCAACTTAGGTGGTTATTCAGAGACTCCAAAACTGACTTAGCTACCACCACAAGCGCTTCCAGTTACGCTTTAAGCTTCAACAATGTGTGGCCCATGCCTACGTCATCTAATCGTTCCTCTACGCTAAGCCCAGCAGCTTCTATAAACTGCAAAAAGTCATCACTGCGATAAAAACGGCTATTACCATTGGCTAAGCAGGTGAAGTACAGCGAGGTGGCATTGAGGGAAAACGCGGCGGCTTCATATCTTTGCGCATCCCAGAATAACTCAAGAATATAAACACGATCGTCGGGCCCGAGCTTAGCCTTTACCTTTTTCAAAATGCTAATAATCTCTACCGGAGAAAAGCAGTCCAAGAATTGGCTCATCCACCAGATATCAGCCTGTTCTGGTAACTCTTGCTGCTCGTCCAGCAAATCGGCCGCAAAAGCATGAACACGCTCCTGGTAACCAGCCTGGCGTACATTTTCCATCGCCATCGCCAGTTGCTGTGGCAAATCGACAATGGTTACCTCCACCTGAGGGTTATGCGCACAACACTGGATTGTCCATTTACCGGTATTGCCGCCAATATCTACGATTTTTTTCGGTGCTGCCGCAAAAACCAGTTTAAGCAGCTCAGGAAAAGCACGATCCGAATAAAAATGATCAAATTCAAACCAGCTCCTTTTTGCTTGCTCAGGCAGTTTTGACAGCCCTTGATAAATGGTGTCCCAATCACCCAACTCAACCAATCCAGTAGGCTTGCCCGTTTTAATGGCTTCAGTCAGATGCATCATTCCGGCGTAACAAACATCTGCTGTAAAATCCATATTGGCGCGGGTCATATCATCATGCAAAATGAAATAACCCAGATTGGCTAGGTAATAATTGGGCTTATCCCAAGTCACCATATTGGCGCTAACGGCCATGT
>LFTS01000291.1:10002-11417 GCA_001513435.1 Gammaproteobacteria bacterium DTU040 | reverse complement strand
GTATCGGGCCATCTTCTGCTTCAATGATTTGAGCGATGGTGTCTTTGCGCTTTAGAAATTGAGGGTGATAAGCCGCTGCTAATAAGTGTAAGTCATGGTTGCCCAGCACGACAGTTAATGCATGGCGTATGGAATATAGAAACCTAAGGGTGGCTAAAGAGTCTGGTCCGCGATTAACTAGGTCGCCAACGAGCCAGAGCTTATCCTGCTCGGGATTAAACTGCACACGTTGCAATAGGGTCTGCAAAGGCGTTAAGCAGCCTTGTAAATCGCCTACTGCATAGACAGTCATTAGTGTAAAACTCCTGGGCGCGCCAAGGTAAATGCAGCGATAGGGGCTTCGAATTTTTGCCCATCAAGGGTTTGCATGCCAAAGCTTCCGTACATGCTGCCTACTTCTGTATTGAGTAGTGTGCCGCTGCTGTAGCGATACTCTGTTTGCGGTTCGATGGTGGGCTGTTCGCCGACCACGCCATCACCGCGCACTTCTTGGGTTTTCCCTTGACCGTCGGTAATTATCCAGTGGCGGGTTAGCAGTTGCACGGGGATGTCGCTTTGGTTGTGGACCACGATGTCATAAGCAAAGACAAAGCGGTTTTCTTCCGGCTGGGACTGTTCGGCCAGAAAGCGGGTGGTGACGCTCACGTCAACTTTAGGTAGTACGATACTCATTGATAATCAAGCCTTGTTTAATAAAGCCAACTGATCGGCAAGGCGCACAAAGGCGGCTAGATCTAATTGTTCGGGACGTTTAGTGCTGTCTACATCGGCAGCGATAATGGCGGACTCGGGTAGTAGGTTTTTTAAGGTGTTGCGAATGGTTTTACGACGTTGGTTAAAGGCCTCGCGTACAACACGCTGCAGCGCTTGATAGTCTTGCGCTGGGTGCGGTAGCACCTTGTGTGGTGTGAGACGGACGATAGCGGAGTCTACTTTGGGCGCGGGGGTAAAAGCGCCGGGTCCAACGTTGAATAAATGCTCCACCTGACAGTGGTACTGCACCATAAGCGATAAGCGCCCCCAATCGCCATTGCCATGCGTTGCGCACATCCGTTTTACGACTTCCTTTTGCAGCATAAAGTGCATGTCGCGCAGTAGGTGCGCGTGACTCAGCAGGTGGAATATGAGTGGCGTGGAAATGTTGTAGGGCAGGTTGCCTACCACTCTGAGGCTGGCTGGGGTGGTGGTTAGATTGGTAAAGTCGAATTTTAATGCATCGCCTTCATGCAGGCGGAAGTTGTCTTTTAAGCCAAAGCGCAGCTTAAGCATGGGGAGTAAGTCTTTATCCAGTTCAATGACATCAAGCTCTGCGCCGCTGCTAACTAAGCTCTCAGTGAGCGCGCCTTGACCGGGGCCAATTTCGACAAGATGTTCGCTGGCTTGTGGGTGAATTGCGCGTATAATTCGATCGATAA
>LFTS01000291.1:0-9993 GCA_001513435.1 Gammaproteobacteria bacterium DTU040 | reverse complement strand
CTAGTTTAACAAAAATTGCTCGTGCCGGTTAGACGCATTGCAGTTGAACAGAGAAAAATATGGCTTGTTGCTTGCTGTGAAGCTGACTTTCTGCTATAAAGTCCGACTCTTTACGGGGGTGCTCTGAATTGATTAAAAATATTCGGACCGGCCGTACTAAGATTGGCTATAAAATAGCCGTTTTAGCTGTATGGGAAACTGAGGTTTCCAATATTTAACTGTTTAACTAAGTTTCAACAGCCAACCCATGCCGGGTTGTGCATGTGGTTTCTAGAGGGCTGAGGCATGTCAAAAGTTTGTCAAGTAACCGGTAAGGGTCCGGTTACGGGAAATAAAGTTTCCCACGCCATGAACAAAACCCGCCGTCGTTTTTTGCCAAACTTGCAGTACCATCGTTTCTGGGTTGAGTCCGAGAAGCGTTTTGTACGTTTGCGCGTAACTGCTAAAGGCATGCGCATAATCGACAAGCGCGGCATTGATACAGTATTGACTGAGCTGCGTGCGCGCGGCGTTAAAGTATAGGGAGTTTTCTGATGCGTGATTTAATTCGTTTAGTGTCTAGCGCTGGTACAGGTCACTTCTATACTACTGACAAAAACAAGCGTACGACTCCGGAAAAGCTTGAGATCAAAAAATATGATCCAGTTATCCGTAAGCACGTGATTTACAAGGAAGGCAAAATCAAGTAATTGATTAGCCTGCCCCAAAAAGCCCGCCTAGTGCGGGCTTTTTTGTATCTATAATTGGCATTTTGTAAGCGCTGTAGTACAAGGGGGGTTAAGGGAGCGCTTTATCAGGGAAGGATAATGTCTAAGAAGGCTTATGTTCGACTGCAGATGGTGCAGTGGTTTATGCACAGGAGTGTGCATCGGTTAAAGGTTAGGTTACGGCGGCTTTGGCTGAGCAAGACCTGTCTTTTGTGCAGTGTGGCGGTAATTGACGAGCAGCCAATTTGTGAGCCTTGTAAGTTGGATTTGCCTTGGTTGCAGCATGGATGCCAATTCTGTGCTTTACCTGTTCCTGCCGGCGAGCGCAGTTGCCATCAATGCCAGCAGCAGTTACAGCCCTTTCGTCAGGCTGCGGCTGCTTGGTCTTATGATTTTCCTGTTAACACGTTAATCAGTCGTTTTAAATATAACAGTCAATGGCCTTATGGCCGGCTGCTGGCGCAAATGTTGGCTGAGTATCTTGAGTTTGAGTATCAAGAGGGTAGGTTGATTAAAGCGGATTATTTGCTTGCTGTGCCTTTGGCGAATAAACGGCAACGCCAGCGTGGTTATAATCAGGCGCAGATGATTGCTCAGTGGCTGAGCAAGGATTTGCACATTCCTTTGCTGTATAAAGCCGCGCAACGAATCCGTTATACCAGTATCCAGCAGGGCTTAACGGCCAGTCAGCGTCATAGCAATATGCGTAATGCATTTCGTATTGTTCAGCCTGAACAGGTTGTTGGGCGGCACATTGCTATAGTGGATGATGTGCTTACTACGGGCGCTACCTGTGCAGCTTTGACGCGTAGTTTGTTGGCGGCTGGTGCAAGTAGGGTGGATGTGTATTGTTTGGCGCGTACGGGCTTTGCTGCTGGGTAGTGTTTTTTTGTTTGGTGTGTGGGCGTTAGCTATGGTGTAATTTTGTGGTATTTCTATTATTTATGCTGATTTTGTGCGGGCGCGTTCGTCGGTGCACATTACGTAAAGACGCCGCGAGTACGTCCTTGTAGGCTCTCTGCCGCCATCCGTGGCGGCAGAAGCTTTACTCCATGTTCACCGACTAACACTGGGTTTAGCTATGGTGTGATTTTGCGGTATTTGTTTTATTAAGGCTGGTCCAGGGTTGTTGGTTTGGGGTGATATAGCTGGTAGTTGTGCAGTAAAGCATTTGTCGCCATGGATGGCGACAATGAGCTTACAGGGATGTACTTGCAGCGTCTTTGCGGAACAACTGCCAGCTATATAAGGCAGCAGCTAAATAATGGTAAAACAAAAAATATGGGTGTATTTCTCTAATCCCTAGCAAACAGTTGTTTTGCATTGTGGGTGGTGTGATGTGCTAGTTGTGTGGCTGGAATAGCGAATAATGGCGCTAATTCAGTGCAGATCTGCGGCAGGTTTGTGGGGCTGTTGCGTTGTCCAGCAGCAAAAGCGGGTGCCATATCAGGGCTGTCGGTTTCTAACACAATACTGGCTAAAGGCAGGCGCGGTAGCATTGTGCGTAGCTTGTGCGCGTTAGGCCAGGTGTAAGCACCGCCAATGCCGAGTAGAAAGCCTAGCTTGATATATTCCAGTGCCTGTTCATAACTGCCGCTAAACGCATGAACGATGCCTGCACGAGGTAGCGCATGCTGCTTAAGTAGTTGGATGACTTCGGCGTGGGCTTTACGAACGTGCAAAATGACTGGTAAGGCAAATTCTTTAGCCAGTTTTAATTGCTCAGTGAAATAAAATAGCTGCTGCTGGCGGTCAAGCTCAGGCAGGTAATAATCCAGTCCTATCTCGCCAATCGCGCAGAGCCTGGGATGCTGTTTATGATTGCTCAGTTGCTGGCGCAGTTGTTGTAAATCATCAGGCAGGTGTTCGCTTAAAAAATAGGGGTGTAAACCAAAGCTGCCATAGAGCTGTGGTTGTTCCGTATTTTCGACTAGCTGCCATAGTCTAGCCCAGTGGTTCCGCGTCACAGCGGCTAAGATGAGCTTGGTGACACCCAGTTGGTGACAGGCGGTGAGTACCTGAGTGCGGTCTGAGTCGAACTGGGGGAAGTCTAAGTGGCAGTGACTATCAATGAGTTGCATAGAATTAACCCTGACACAGCCAGTGCAGATAACGACCTAGTGGGCCGAGAGTGGGGTGGCGGCGGTAGTTTAGTTCGGTAGTAATGAGTTCTTCGTCGGTGATTTTTTGCCGAATTTCGGGGCGCATATAATCATGGAATACACGAATACCACTGCGCGCTTTGATGTGCCAGCCTTGGTTGTTGAGTTGCTGGGCTAACAACTGCTGGTCAATAGGCTGTTGTGGCGTTAGTCCACCTGCATCGCCGGCATACTGTTGTTTTTTTAGCTTACGCAAATTGCCTTTTACTAGATTTTGAAAAATCAGTGCATCTTTGTTGTAAAAGGCTAAAGATAACCAGCCATTTGGTTTCAGCAATGGGCGCATGGCAGCTGTTAATGCGTAGGGCTCGGCAAGCCATTCGAGCACAGCGTGACAGAGGATTAGGTCGAAGGGTTGCTGCTGTTGTTGGCAGATGTGTTGCCAGTCGGCATGGATAAATTCAGCGGTGCAGTTCGCGTTAGCAAAGTTCAGCTTAGCTTGCTCAAGCATGGCGATAGAAGGTTCGGCAAGGACGAGCTGATGGCCTTGTTGAGCCAGCCAAAGGGAAATATGTCCCAAACCCGCGCCTATATCTAAAATCCGCAGCGGCGTGCGCTGGGGCAGCACTTCAGCTAGGTCGGTTTGTAATACCGCTAGGCGAATAGCGCCTTTATTACCGCCGTATATTTTTTTGGCGAAGCGTAAAGCTAAGTCATCAAAATGGTGGTCATGCATAGTTTTCAACGTATTTTAAAGCCCTATGCGCCACCAAGGACGTTTGGGCGTGGGTTTGTCTTTTAATGGGCATTCGTGGCGCTTGCCGTAGTCGTCTAGTTGGCATGGGCGAATACGGCGGCGCTCGGCAAGAGTGGTTTGCCGTAGATGAATGACGATGCTGTCGGAGTGCGCGATTGAGTCGCCAGCGGCATTTAAAATATGGACTGCTAGGCTATGCGTGCCGCGGTCAATATCTGTTGCCTGCCATGTGGTGCTTTGACTGCTGTCGCCAAACGCTGCGCCGTCTAACCAGAGTTGGTATGAGTGTTCTGGTAAAAGAGGCGGGCTGCTAGAAACGGTGATACTGAAACTGCGTTCATTGGCTAGAAAGGTGCTGTCATGTGTGGGGTTGATGATCTGCAATTGGCTATAAATTTGCGGGCGTTCGGTTTTTTGTTCGCTGGCCGTGTTATTGGGTTTGTTGGCCGGCTTAACTGGAGTGACGGGCAGGCTGTTAATCGGCTTTAGTTTTAGCGATGTAGCAGGCTGTTGTTGTGTGGGCGGGGTGTCGGTATAGACGCGCTGTCCGTTTTCGTCGGTGTAGCTATATATGGGGCTGGCAAACACCGACTGACCGATTAGCAGGGCAGGAAGAATACAGCTTAGTAATAACCGAACGAACACAGTTAGGGAACCCCACGTCGGCTAGGAGCGTTAATATGAGTGCGTTGGACGTTGATTATTTGTGCAGCAGTTTGTTGCACAACTGTATCGCCCGATAAAACCTGCACCGCAATGCTGTGCTCACCACGATCTAAATTTTGTGCCATCAGCGACAGGCTGTTGCTTGGGCTGCCATGGGCTTGCCCGTCAACGATTAACTGTAGGCGATGCTGTGCGCGCAGCTGTGGCTCAATAATCACATTGATTATAAAGCTGCCATTGTTTGCGCGAATTGCTTCGGCATCGGGTAGCTGGAGGTTAAGTTGGCGGTAGGCTTGTGCTTCATCATCAGCGTCTGTTTCTTCAGGCGTAGATTTTTGTGCTTTGGAGGTGCTAGGTGTTGGAGCAGGCAAGCTGTTGATTGCTGGTAGTTGGATACGCTCAGCATCAACCTGTTCAGGAGGGCTGTCGGTATAAACAGTATTGCCATGAGCGTCAACGTATCGGTAAACCTGCGCCAGCGCTTGGTTAGTAATCAGGCAGCAGGTGAGAGCAAGTATTGATAAACGCATCATAATCTCCTTAAAAGGGTACGCAGCAAAATCAGTTTAATGCTGTGAAAATACTAGAAACTGATTACGTACTTTGCTTTGGGCTGGCTCTGTATTTTATCCGATAGCTAACAAAGCAATGTTAACACAGGCACGTTTAGGGTTTTATTCTTTGTGTGGCAACTGATTGACCGTAGTTGGCGCGCTGGTATGATTTATCCTTTGTGATGCTTTGGCGCAAGCCTTACACTATGCGCTTTGCTTGCCCCGTTTTGGAGAACCAGATGTTAAAGTCGCTCGAATTGATAGAACAGCACAAAGTGAAGTGGATTGATCTGCGTTTTACCGATATCCGCGGCCAACAACACCATCTAACTATGCCAGCACGCGATGCTGATGAAGATTTCTTTGAGGAGGGGAAGATGTTTGATGGCTCTTCAATGCCAGGTTGGAAGGGTATTGAAGCCTCGGACATGATCCTGCTGCCTGACGACAGTACCGCGGTACTGGATCCTTTTACTGAAGAAAAAACCCTGATTTTGGTTTGTGATGTCATCGAACCTTCAACCATGCAAGGCTATGATCGTGACCCGCGTGCTATTGCGCAGCGCGCCGAGGATTACCTTAAGTCGACAGGCATAGGCGACACGGTTTTTATTGGTCCTGAGCCGGAGTTTTTTATCTTTGATCGGGTGCAGTACAAATCCGATATGTCCGGTGCGATGTTTAAAATTCATTCTGCTCAAGCCGCATGGAGCAGTGATGAGCAATTTGAGCGTGGCAACCGAGGACATCATATTGCTGTGCGCGGTGGTTATATGCCCACAGCGCCTAATGACCAAGACCATGAAATTCGCACGGCTATGTGCAATGCTTTGGAAGAAATGGGGCAGCAGGTTGAGGTGCACCACCATGAAGTGGCAACTGCTGGACAAAATGAAATCGGTGTTAAATTTAATACCTTGGTCGCCAAAGCCGATGAGGTGCAAACCCTAAAGTATGTGGTGCGTAATGTGGCTGATGCTTATGGCCGTACTGCTACGTTTATGCCCAAACCGCTGCACGGTGATAATGGTTCAGGTATGCATGTGCACATGTCTATTATCGCAGAAGGCAAAAATGTGTTTGCTGGTGAAGGCTATTCTGGGCTTTCGGATCAGGCACTGTATTTTATTGGCGGTATTATTAAACACGCCAAAGCGTTGAATGCTTTAACCAACCCATCGACCAACTCATACAAACGCTTGGTGCCGGGTTTTGAAGCGCCTGTCATGCTGGCTTATTCAGCACGCAACCGCTCAGCATCTATCCGTATCCCCTACGTGACCAGCCCCAAAGCGCGCCGTATTGAAGCACGCTTCCCCGATCCTTCGGCGAACCCCTATCTGGCGTTTGCCGCGCTGCTAATGGCCGGTTTGGACGGCATTCAAAACCGTATTCATCCGGGCGATGCGGCAGATAAAAATCTTTACGATCTACCCCCTGAAGACTCCAAGCATATTCCGCAGGTGTGCGGCAGTTTAAGTGAGGCCATGGCAGCGTTGGATGACGACCGTGATTTCTTACTGCGTGGCGGAGTATTCAGCAATGACTTTATTGATGCCTACCTTGAACTTAAAGCGGCAGAGGATTTGCGCGTACGCACTTTTGTCCATCCGCTTGAATACGAGCTTTATTACAGCTGTTAAACAGAGCCAGAAAAACCACTAACCAGAATTAAAAAAGCCCCGACTAAGTTATATATAGTACCTTGAACTATGTATATTGTGTATTAAGGCAGAGAAATCTGCCTTTTTATTTGACAACAAACACTTTAGCATTATAGTGTATTGTATGTTTAATGTGTATAAAGGAATGAACCTTGTCATCGGTTAAAGTCAAAGCAACTATCGTAGAAGATAATACTGGCATTAAAAGTCAGCTCCCCATCTTGATCACCGAACAAGGTGAAGTTGGTTCAGTTACCGATTACTTGCTAAAGATGGAAGCTGATGGTGCTAGTAATGCTTTAATGAATGGTTTTATACAAGCCACTTCTTTGCTCTTGGATTACATGGAAGCCAACAAAGGATTATTTGAAGATCCTAAAATGCTATTCCAAACCTTTGCTAAGCGTCTTTACACAGGCACCATCGGTGAAGATGGTTTAGATCCCTCTGGCTTGTACTGGGTGCCAAGCTCAACTGATAACGTCAATAAACATATTCATCGATTAACGGCATTTACTGATTGGCTGGCTAACAAGCTTGGCGAAGAGTCAATGAACCCTTTGCGAGATGCCACACCTCATGAGCAACGCTTGAATTATGCGGCATGGTATCGAAAAAACCAAAATGACTTCCTTGGGCATATTGAAGATAAAACCGTTAATAGAACCATCCGTAAAGCTCGCACAATGAAAGGACGCACTCCATTGACGAAAGCCGAAGACGATGCTTTAGCATTCCCAGATAAGCATTGGGAATCATTCTATAAAGATGGTATTGGCGGAGCAAAAGATCCGCGAGTTGCGTTGAGAGATAAGCTTATGTTGCTCTTAATGCACGGTGGCGGTTTGCGTGAAAGCGAAGCTATTATGCTGTGGGTGACTGATGTACTTGAAGATCCGTATGACCCTGAAAAAGCGATAGTTCGAATTTACAACGAAGTCGATGGTAAAGCACCCGAAGGTTGGCGAAGTCGCTCAGGGACAAAAACCAGAGAAGCCTATTTACAAGAAAAATACGCTCGTATACCACGCAAACGAATGAAAGGCACGGCATACGTTGGCTGGAAAACAAGAGTTGTAGACCATCGAGATAACTACATACAAGTTCAGTGGTTTCCAGCGGATTATGGCAAGGTTTTTATGTCACTGTGGAAGAGTTACCAAAAATATCGAGCCAGTATTGACTGCCATCACCCCTATGCGTTCATTTCATTCCATCACAGCGCCCTTGGAAACCCATACACTTTGAATGCGTTTCACCAAAGCTATGCGGCGGGATTAAGGCGCATTGGCTTAGAGCCAAACAAATCGGAAGGGTTAAACCCGCACGGTCATCGTCATAGTTATGGCAGACGCTTAGAGCGTTCAGGACTTAACCCGTTGGTGATACGACGATGTATGCACCATAAATCACTGGAGTCTCAAGTTCCCTACACAGGTAAAGGGCAGCAGGAAATCTCCAATGAACTCAACAAGGCCACGCTACAACTGGCAAATCCTGAGTCCAAAGTAAAATCGCTAGATTGGAATGAGTTGGTCGAGCACGGTTTTGACGATATTGACCCGCATGGGTATTTCACAGGCAAGCATCCGAAATTACGAGGTAAATAATGGCAAAAAAAGTCAAAAAAAATGACGGGCGCTCATCGGACTTAACGTTTAAATGGATGCTCACCACCCTTGGCCCTGAGTGGGAGCAATGGCAGGAATTAGCCGCTGAGTGGATGGCGACACAGCATGCGGGAGTTGACCACAAGCTTTCCGCGTTGAGCCGTTTTTTTGAGTCCTACCTGTTGGAGTACGCTCCCTATGCAACTGATATTGGTCTGTTTTTCAAGGGTTACAATGGCCATATCTGCTCCACTGAAGAGCTAGAAGCTACTGTGAGAAAAACTGTTAACGCCCCCTCGGAAGTAGCAAAATCTATCAACTACTCCTGTGACTTCATTAATTACGTCATTGAACATTATCTATCTGAAGAAGATGATAGCGGCAACTTAATACCACTGGTTCGCAATCCGCTGAACAAAATTAAGACGCAAGGCTCACACACTGAAACCGTACGTAACCCACTTCCGTATCGTTACATCCAAGACCTGCGCCAAATTCTGTGTCCATTGCCAGATAAAGCGGAACTGACGGTGATTGAGCAAAACCTACCACAAGGCGAGTCGTTACTGCCTAGCTATCACTACCGCCATTTCAAGCATTGGGCATGGGCACAAGAGCAGTCAGGGCAAAGCAAATCAGGTGGCAATTGGTTTGAAGTTGAGCCTGACTTGATTGACAAATCTGACCCCGATTGCGTGTGGCGCACCAAAGAAGTGACTAGAGATGATAAAAGAATCACCCTCCACCAAATCTGGTCACCTGTCAGAGCGATGGTCATTTTCATGAAATTGCATCTGCCGCTGCGCACCTATCAGGTGTCCATGTTAGACAGCGGTGAAGCGGATACGTGGCGCTATGAAAGCGGTCATTGGAAGCTCAATGACAAGCATGACTTTGCGCTCGGTAGCGAAAAGCGTCCTTTTGGTAAAGGCATCTTTCGCCGTATCCATGACACCATGACAGGGCAATATTCCACAGGTTTGTATGTCAACACCAACAAAACCGCCGACCAGAATAAAGATGAACTAGAACGCGGCTACATCATCCCTTGGCAGAATGAGGAAGTATTATATTGGCTGGAAAAACTGCGTAACTGGCAAGAGAAATACAACCCAATAGCTAACCCTACCGACTGTGCTGCATTGCTTCACAAGCACATTGGGGCGAGAAAATCAGACAAGCAGTTAGAGAGCATGGGTGAAATCGCCTTTCTCTTTCGGAATGCGTCAGCGAAAGGAGATGACAAATACAAACCATCTTATGGGGGAGTGGCTCTGGCACCTCTTTGGTATCAACTCTTGCTAACACTGGAAAACGAGCTTGCTGAGCAAGGTAATACGCTTGATAATGGAGAGCGACTTAAACTGGTTGTGGATTACCCAGAAGACACTCCAGAATACGCTAAGGTTGCCACAAATTTCCCCCTGCACAGCTTGCGTGTATCGCTGATAACTGCCTACACGATGGACACGCAATTGCCACTGCCTGTTATATCTAAGCTGCTAGCAGGTCATACACGCCTATTAATGACCATCTATTACAACAAAATCACCCCGTCCGTGATGGCGGAAAAAATGAGTGAAGCCGAATGGGAGCTTGAGGGTAAAGCCAAGCAGTCAGTGCGCAACTTCCTCAAAGATGCCTCACTAGCGCAAATTCAATGCAAAATGGTCTACCACAAAGAAGACAGTATTCAGGCAGCACTGGTTAACCGTAATCCCATCGGCTGGGAGGAGCGTTCAGCTGGCTTATGTTTGGTCGGAGGCAACACCGTAAAATCCGATGAAGTCAGTACGCTGGGCGGGTGCTGGAACGGCGGTGAGTTGATTAGAGATTCAAGTGCTGCCAGTAATCGCATCTATGACAGCGTACCGCATGGCCCTGAAAACTGCATTCGTTGCCGTTGGTTTATTACTGAGGCGCGATACCTGCC
>LFTS01000057.1 GCA_001513435.1 Gammaproteobacteria bacterium DTU040 | reverse complement strand
GGCAAAGGTCGCGCCTATGGTAAAGGCGCTAAGCTTGATACTGGTTGGATTCAGCCCGAGCGAGCGGCACGCAATTTCATCTTCGCGCATGGCTTCCCACGTGCGGCCTATCGGCATGCGAATCAAACGGTTAATGATAAAGAGGGTGATGAGTACCAAGAGCAACGCGAGTAAATATAAAAACATGACGCGGTGGTTGGTGTTAAAAGCGATGCCAAAATACTCATGAAAGCTTTGTACACCTTCAGGCGCACGGCGAGTAAACTCAAGATTAAACAAAGTAGGTTTAGGAATGCTGCCTATCCCACGAGGGCCGCCGGTAAGTTCGGTGAGGTTGTTGAGCATGATGCGAATAATCTCACCAAAGCCCAGCGTCACAATGGCTAAGTAATCGCCACGTAATCGTAAGACGGGGAAGCCTAAAATAAAGCCAAAGAAGGCTGCCATGGCACCTGCTGCGGCCAAGCCGGTCCAAAAACCCACACCAAAATGTTGCGCGAGCAGGGCATAGGTGTAAGCACCTACGGCGTAAAAGCCGACGTAGCCCAAGTCCAGCAAACCAGCCAAACCCACAACAATGTTTAAACCCAAGCCCAGCATGACATAAATAAGTACCAGCGTACCCAGGTCTATCTGGCTGCGGCTACCGTAAAAGGGGAACACAATCGCCGCCGCAATAAAGAAGCACCAAACCACCGTTTGAATGCGTGGCTTGGCCAGTAGGTTAGTTAGGTTTACGCTGTGTTCGGGTTTGGGTAGGTTGCTCCATGCCTTATCTATAGCGTCACGGAACAGGTTAAACAGAAAAATAATCAGCGCTGCAGTACCAATTTTCCAATACACACTGTTATCCGCAACGACCACGGTAAGCTGTGTGCCGACCTGTGTCAGACGCACGCCCAGTAAAATTGCGCTAAGAATACAAACGACAATGGCTGAAAAAAAAGCCGCTTTGAAGTGCAACCGCATCAGACTTTCTCCACTTCAGGACGACCCAAGATACCTGTAGGGCGAAACAATAAAATTAATACCAGCAATGCAAAAGCAACGGCATCCTTGTATTGAGTGCTGAAGTAACCCGAGGTCATGGCTTCGGTAACACCTAGCACTAAACCGCCCAAAACGGCGCCGGGAATACTGCCGATACCGCCCAGTACCGCGGCGGTAAAGGCTTTAAGTCCTGCCATAAAACCGATGTAGGGATTAACCACGCCGTAGTACAGACTGAGTAATACGCCAGCAATAGCAGCCAATGCAGCGCCAATCACAAAGGTAATCGCAATAATGGCGTT
>LFTS01000104.1 GCA_001513435.1 Gammaproteobacteria bacterium DTU040 | reverse complement strand
GCTCCGCTTCTTATTGTACTTTGACTTCGCAGCGTACCATTTCCTTTGCTCTCCAATTCTGCTGGTTAGGTAAAGTTGTCGCCTTTCTTCGATAGGCTTCGCCCTGGTATCCCGCATGAACTGTGTGATCTGGTCCCGGGCGCAATCATCGCCACCAAGCAAATCACCAATCTGATTGTTTGAGGAAAGTATTCCCTCAAGCAATCGACGGAAAACATTATTTACTTCCCCAACTGAAGCAGCGTCTAAAAACGGCTCGGCTCTCATCATATACCGCCAAGTTGAGGTCTTCACCGATTCAGCTACTGCTCGCGCACTGTACCAAGATTTTTCGTAACGCTTCGAAGCTATCAGCACTGATATTCCTAAAGCAGCCAAAAAAACACCCGCATTTATCAGCGAATACAACGCAGTAGGTGCAGGATTCACCGCAAGCGCGGCACCCGTAATGAGGGTTACAATATGCCACTGGAAGGAGCGTAAATAAGCAGATTGGGCCGTCACTGAAGCAGTGTCTGCTGCTCTGTATAAACCGGGATAATCCTTCTGTTCCAAGACCGGACTCCTACATCGTAGCTAAGGCTTGCAAGTTGGCTTCGCTCCACGGATGCACCTTTATACCGTTCTTAGTCAGACAACTGGGTATTGAACCTTGAACACCATTGAGTCTGATCGCGTAAACTGGCTTCCCTCGATCCAATGTCATCTGTACTTCATGAGGAACCCAGTAGCTCTTCCAAGTATCAGCGCCGACGAAGACGATAGTTCTTGATGTGCCGGTAATGCTTTTTGATATCGCCTGTTTAATCACGCTTTCGTTTTCTGTTTGCCATCGCTTCAACAAATCCTGAACGCGGAAGTTTAGTGCGGAATAACGGGGATTGACTGCACGCCCCTTTATGGTAAGCACTACTCCTCGATCCTGCTCCTTGAAGCTAAAAAACACTACGTTTGGCATTTCAATCTATCTCCATGTGTAAAAAGAGCCGTGTGGCCCTGAGGTATAACGCCTGAATTAAGCCGCGCCGCGAAGCGGCGTCGGCTTGAATGAATTGTTATGTGCAGCGGTCTGGTAGCGAATTGATAAACTTCCGCGCCGCGCTGTCCTCTGCGCCCATCGTTCGCACCCAAGATCCGTTCACGGTGCTGTATTTAAATACATCAAACACCGTGTGCTTTACCTTCTTCTCCTCTCCAGTGAACGAGCCTTTCACCGCAATAAGCATGCTTGGTAAGTGATCTGGAGTTAGCGGATTCAGGGTAAAGTTCATCGACTTGCCTTGCTCGTAGCTAAGAGAAATACCATCCGGAAACTCATCAGAAAATGGGCAGAGTGTCTCGTATCCATCTTGAGTCTTGAGGAATACGCCAGCTAGAAGCTTTACGTTGTGAGCATTCGCGTTCTTTCCGGCGCAGTATGGAATGTCGAAATACATCGTGCTCCTGCCGATGTCACGCACTGATATGCCACGATGGCAAAGGTCAACAATCGGGGTTGATGTAGTGGCGGCCATCTCATCGAGCTTTTGCTTGAAGTAGTAAGCGCCGTAACCGCCAAGGGCGCTAATTATTAATCCGGCAGCAATTGCCAGCTGTGACAAAGAAAGAAGAGTCTGATAATTCACGGTATTCTTCTACGTGTTTGGGATGCCGTGTTGATTGGACACATAACATTTTATTAGTAAGCATGCTCGTTTTGTCACCCGCTGATGCTTACCGTTAATTAATATAATCACTTGTATTAAATAGACTTTCTTTAAAAATATAAGACACTCTGTTATTACAAATCGTGCATGCCGTCTATCCTGCTTGCACGATGCACATTATCTCACCCAAAGAACTCATAACACTTTAATTTATTTAGCATTAAATTAAAACTCTACCGGTAAACAAGCATCTCTAGGCGTAAAAAACAGGCACTTTTTTAAATCCCAGCTAGAATAGGCTGTATAGGCAGACAGTTGCAAGACAAGGAGCGTTTTATGTCTAACAGTCCATTTTTAAATTCTATACGCACGGATATGCGGCAAAAAGGTTATGCGCTGAAAACTGAAAAAACTTACCTGCACTGGATTAAGCGTTTTATTCTGTTTCACAAAAAACGTCATCCTCAGACCATGGGCAGTGAAGAGGTCAGGCTGTTTTTATCCAGCTTAGCAAACAGCAGACATGTAGCCATAAACACGCAGAAAATCGCTTTAAATGCCCTAGCTTTTTTGTACAACAGGTTTTTACAACAGCCGTTGGGCGATATTGATTATATCCCTGCAAGCAAGCCTAGACGGCTACCCTCTGTTATCTCTGCAAATGAAGTGCAACGCATTTTGCAGGTTATGGATACTCGCAACCAAGT
>LFTS01000195.1 GCA_001513435.1 Gammaproteobacteria bacterium DTU040 | reverse complement strand
TCAATACATAGCGTGCTGCGTTCCAGATTTTATTACAGAAGTTGCGGTAGCCTTCCACGCGACCCATATCAAACTTGATATCGCGACCGGTTGAAGCCAGTGAGCAGAAGGTGAAACGCAGAGCATCGGTGCCATAGCTGGCAATACCCTCAGCAAACTCATCGCGGGTTTGTTGTGCAATTTGCGCGGCCAGCTGTGGCTGCATCAGGCCGGTCGTGCGTTTTTGCACTAAAGACTCAAGATCAATACCGTCAATAATATCCAGCGGGTCAAGTACGTTGCCGCGTGACTTGGACATTTTATGCCCTTGGTTATCGCGCACCAGACCATGCACATAGACGGTTTTAAACGGAATTTGCGGGCTGCCGTCATCATTTTTGACCAAATGCATGGTCAGCATAATCATGCGTGCAACCCAGAAGAAAATAATGTCAAAACCTGTTACCAACACATCCGTGGGATGGAAGGTTTTCAAAAACTCTGTTTGTTCAGGCCAGCCTAGGGTGGAAAAGGTCCACAAGCCCGAGCTAAACCAGGTATCCAAGACATCTTCGTCTTGGCGCAGAGCCATATCGCCAAGTTCGTGCTTTTTTCGTACTTCAGCTTCGTTGCGGCCGACGTAGACATTACCGCTGTCGTCATACCAGGCTGGAATGCGGTGACCCCACCAGAGTTGACGGCTAATGCACCAGTCCTGAATGTCACGCATCCAGCTAAAATACATATTCTCGTATTGCTTAGGCACGAACTGAATAAGGCCGTCTTCAACCGCTGCAATCGCAGGTTTGGCTAAAGGCTTAGTGGATACATACCACTGGTCGGTCAGCCAGGGCTCGATGACTACGCCAGAGCGATCACCGCGTGGCGTTTTTAAAGCGTGTGGTTCAATACTTTCCAGCAGGCCTAATTCTTTAAAAGCCAGCACGATTTTATCGCGTGCCTCAAAGCGATCCAGTCCGGCAAACTGGGCTGGCAGCTGCGTGTCCAGCTCGTTATTTACACTGGCATCAACATTGAAAATCTGAGCTTGCGCCAGAATCGCGGCATTTTCGTCAAGGATATTAATCAGCGGCAGGTTATGGCGTTTGCCTACTTCATAGTCATTAAAGTCGTGGGCTGGAGTGATTTTAACGCAACCGGTACCGAACTCAGGATCGCAATAATCATCGCCCACAATAGGAATACGGCGACCTACCAAGGGCAGTTCAATGTATTTACCAATTAAAGCTTGGTAGCGTTCGTCTTCTGGGTTTACCGCAACCGCCGAGTCACCCAGCATGGTTTCTGGACGGGTAGTGGCAA
>LFTS01000117.1 GCA_001513435.1 Gammaproteobacteria bacterium DTU040 | reverse complement strand
CAACATCACCAGACTCACCGGAACAGAGGTAGCTAACCTCAGCTCCAAGAGAGATACAAGGTTGTTAGATCTTATTAAACAGATTTATCTGGCTGATCCGCACATAGCTCTGCTGTGCTGCTTCCAAGACTATGCTTTGGAATGCTAAGCGCGACAGCGCCTCTGGATAATCCACCTCACGCAACTCAGCCTGTACAGTTTTGTTAATTAAGGCAACGTCCTCGTTATCTGTCTTTGTGGTTTCAATAACATTCAAACGCGCACCTATATCACCACGAGTCGCGTCAATATTCACCATCGCATGGTCAATATTGGTTAGCGCAATAGCTACAGCGTCACGCGTATCGCGGTTGCCTTGTGGTGTGTCTGGGTTGTCTTCTAGCGCGCGCCTTAACTGCTGAATAGTATCTAGTACGCCCTGCTTTTGTCGGTTGTCATCTTCTTCAATGGTGACCACCTCCCCGCCTGCAGGTACACCATCAAAGTGTATGACCATGCCGCGAAACACTAGACTATCGTGGGATTTGTCGTCATCGTCCAAACTTCCTGCCTGCAACGGTATAGTTCCGCCTACTTCATACACCTCATAGGTTTTAGGGTCGCCCGGTGGGGCTGTAAAGCGCACTTCAATACCTACAGCGGGAAAACCATTATTACCACTAAAGGCAATTTCATCCTGCACCATCGGCGTCGACACGCTCAAGGTGGAGCCTGCTGGCAAAGGGTTAGGCGTAACCGTGGGGTCCAAGCGTGCCGCATTGGTAATATTTTGGAAAACTTTTTTACCATTATCATTGATAGGTAGAGTTAAGGAGCTAGCAACCTGTAACCGACGCTGCCCTTCATCGCCTTGATAGCTGTAGCTGCCATCGGCATTACGAATAAAGGGTTCGGTTTTTCCTTGGAAACCGGCAAACAGGTATTCACCACGGGCGTTTTTGGTATTCATCAAGCTGAGCAGCTCGTCTTCACGCTCACGCAACTCTGCAGCAATAGACTGACGATCGTTTTGGCTTAAGGCACCGTTGCCTGCCTCACCTGCCAGTTCGCGTACGCGCTGCATAATGGTGTTAACCGCATTTAAACTAGACTCTTCCTGCACCAGACTGTTATTAGCGGCAGTTAGGTTATCCTTGTATTGGGTCAACATATTTTGCTGTTGCTCAAGCTGCATCAGGCGTACCGACGCGACTGGATCATCAGCAGGCGTCAAAATACGGTTGCCCGAGCTAATTTGCTCTTGGGTACGAATGGCTTGCGCGTAATTGCGCTGAATACCCTGCACGCCTGTATTAAAAGCTTGTTGACTAGAAATTCGCATGGGTTAACTCCTCGACTGAATACATCCAGTCCTACCTAAATGTGCTAATTAGCGTATCAAACAAAGAACGTGCTACTTGGATAATCTGCGCCGAAGCATTGTAATACTGTTCAAACTTAATCAAGTTCGCTGCCTCTTCATCTAGGTTCACCCCAGAGAGCGAATCACGGTTATCGGTGGCTTGCTGTAAAACAGCGCCCGTAGCAATATCATCCTGTCTAGCTTGAGCAGTTAACGTGCCAACTCGTTCAATAGTGTTGCCATAATCATCGGTAAAGCTCATGCCGGTAGCGATATCCTTGACGTTGGCATCCACCCCCACTACTTGCTGGTTTTGCAGGTCGGCCAGTTTCAACGCATTGCGGTTGTCTGATACACCGTGCTGGTTGAAGCTGATGGTAAATTTGTCACCATTTTCCGGACGGCCGCTAAAGCTCAGGCTAACGGTATAGTTTTGAAAGTTGCCATTTCCGTCATCAACCTGGATGGCAAAATTCAGCGTATTGGTTTGCCCCGGGGTAATTTCATAACCCGTAATGGTTGACGGCAGGTTTGCGCCCTCTTCCGGCACTTCGGTAAAGGTTACTCCAGGCACCATTGGTGAAGGAAACTCTAGCCGGCCTGTATTTGAGTTGTAGGTCAGTTCCAGATCGTCAATCAGTTTCAGCGCATCCAGGTTCAGCTCGTCAGCGACAAAGTTGTTGTCTAGCGGGCTGGCCGGGTTGCTAATCACCATGTTTATATCGGGCTGGCCAATGCTGCCGGTACCCTTGTTTTGCAGATACGCCTCGCTGCGCAGCCCGGCGGCAAAGGCCAGCTGATCCGCCTGGTCCAGCACTGCGGCAATATCTGTAGCGCCGCGTCTGGTCGGCTGCAACAAAAACTTATCGCCGCTATTGGGCTCGGCGCTTAATGTCAGGCTAAACCCCTGATCCCGCGGCGGGCTTGCCATATCGGCAAAGCTCAGGCTCACCTTGCCGGTTATCGGATCTGTTGTAGCGCTGACATTCATCTGTGCGCCATCGCTTAAACGGTAAGCCGTGTAATTGCTGCCATCATACTCAAGCCGGTAATCGCTGGCATGCAGGAGCTGGGTATTGTCAATACGCAGCTGGCCACTGACATCGGATACGTTATCCTGCATTCCAAGCACACGCAGCCCCATCAGTTTGGGGGCGTTGATATCATTGAACAGCGCCGCACCTACGTTTCCTTTCAGGTCCAGACCCTGCCCCAGCTGGCGGTTAATCTCATCATTGATGGCCAGGGCCAGACGGCCAACATTGTTAATGGTCTGGTCCAGCACCTCTTCACGAAAACGCAACAAGCCGCCCATCTCTCCACCGGTGATCATCTTACTGATATTTTGTGTAGAACCACCGCTGATAAAGTTAATATCAAAGCGTGTTGGGTCTGCATTACCTTGCACCGCCTCAATGCTATTGGCCTGACCACCCACCACCAAAGGCTGCCCAGAACCGATAAATAGGTTCAGGCTGTTATTGTCTTGCGGCACCACGGTGACACCAATAAAGGTTGCAAGCTCGCGTACAGCCTCATCACGCGCATCGAGTAAGTCATTAGGTGGATGGCTATTAGCCCCCACTCCAGCAATAGCTTTGTTTAGCTCTGCCACAGTGCCAGCCAGACGATTCACCTGCCCGGTAACGCTTTGCATCTGCTTGTTAATAAACTCGTTTTGTGCATTGATGCTGTCGTAAATATTATTAAAACGGCGCGTTAAACCTTCGGCTTCGGCTAACACCAACTGACGTGCTGGTATATTAGAAGGGTCTTCCGCGGCGGTTTGCATGGCCGAGAAAAACGACTGTAAAGAAGGAGTTATACCTGTGATTGATCCCGCTAACAGCGAATCTAGCTGGTCAATTTGACTCTTATACGCCTTTACATCCGCATTTAAAGCCGTGGATGAACGCAGCTGAGTCGTTAAAAACTCACTGTAACTACGGCGAATATCCACCAAGCTGGTACCCGAACCAATATAGCCCGCTCCGCTAAACTGCGCTGGGCGCGTTTGCTGGACGGTATCCTGGCGGCTATAACCGGGGGTGTTGACGTTGGTAATATTATGTCCGGTTACCGATAAATTCGTTTTGGCAGCCGATAGGCCCGATAAGCCAATGTTTAATAAGTCAGCCATTGTTCACCTCAACCCCGTTCAGCGATGCGCGGCGTGGGCGCATGAGCTGTTTGCTGAAAATCTTGCATTTGCTGAGCAATGCGGCTAATTTTTTGCGCATATTGAGGGTCGGTTGCATAACCAGCTCGCTGTAATTCGCGTAGATATTGCTCTGGATTATCGGCAACCTTGAGTGCCTCTTGATAGCGGCTATTGCTCTGAATAAAACTTACATAATCATTAAAACTCTGTGCAAAGGAGTCGTATTTTCGGAAATCGGCTTTTTCTGTCACCTTGACCCCCTTAACAAATTCACTGGTCGCTGCTTGCGCTGATTCACCTTTCCAGCCATGCGCTTTGATACCAAACAGGTTAAAGGTGTTTTGCCCTTGCGCGTCACGTACCATATTTTTACCCCAACCTGTTTCTAAAGCGGCCTGGGCCACCAAGTAACGCGGATCGACACCCAGCTTATCTGCCGCTTGCTGCGCCATTGGCAGCATGGCTGAAATAAATTCTTGTGGAGTATTAAACCCATCGACGGTGAGTTGCTGTGGTGTTTGCACAGGCTTTTGCTGGCTAATTGCAGCGTAGCTATGCACTGCTGATTTTTGCTTAACACCCACTGCATCCCCTGTGGAGTGTGCGCCATGAACAGCCCGCTGGGGCATAACTGGATTCTGTATCGCTGTGCGGCGTAATGCGTTTTGTGCCTCTACTGGCTGGACCTGTATATCTGTACCTATGGAATCCACTTTATTTTGCATGCCCGGGAAAGGATTTGAACCACCACGCGGCTTGTGCATTTCGCTCATTTGCCTAACCAGCACATCAGCCATACCTATGCCACGACCTTGTGCCATAGTGACGGCTAACTGCTGGTCATGCATATCGCGATATGCTTTGCTTTCACTGCTATTGAATAAATTATCGTCAGCCAACACATCGTTCGCAGAGCGCATAGCCTTAAGCATCTCGCTAATAAATAACGATTCAAATTCTTGCGCTACTTGGCGGATATTGGCTTCGCTATCGCGATCCTCTCCGACCTTTAGTTTTTGCAGTCGATTTAAATCGGTATAACTAGCGCTGCTCTGAGCTTGTGTACGATGCAGTTGCATAACCTTTCCCTCTTGCCACTTGAGCGAATGCGTCAAGTTTCAGATGAGTAAAAATACATACTTATACTCAAGCAACAACCGTGCCATAAAACCCTATGCATTTTAGAATTAGATTACGAACTGGTTTTTACGCGCATTAGCCCGATCGGGCGGAGAAGGAAGTGGAGCCTAAGGGCTGCGCCCCAACAGCACTGCCAATGAGCTAGCCGTACTGTCAGAGCG
>LFTS01000063.1 GCA_001513435.1 Gammaproteobacteria bacterium DTU040 | reverse complement strand
CACCCTCGCCCGGCTGTAGCTCATACTCTAAGCCAGCACCCTCTAGAGCCGCCTTTAATGCTGCTTCGGCTTTATCCCACTGCTCTTCCGAGCCGATACGCTGCTCTGGACGTGTCGACAACTTAAGCTCGATATCGGTAAAGCCAAAATCGGCATATACCTGCTGCGTTAAACGAATAAAGTCAGCGGACTCTTTCTGCATCTGATCTTCGGTACAGAAAATGTGTGCATCATCCTGTGTAAAGCCGCGTACCCGCATAATGCCATGCAGTGCACCTGAAGGCTCGTTACGATGGCAGGCACCAAACTCGGCTAGCCGTAGTGGCAATTCACGGTAACTTTTCAGCCCTTGGTTATACACCTGCACGTGACAGGGACAGTTCATCGGCTTAATAGCGTAGTCGCGCGCTTCTGACTCAGTAATAAACATATTGTCAGCATAGTTAGCCCAGTGGCCGGATTTTTCCCACAGGATGCGGTCCACAATTTGCGGGGTGCGAATTTCTTGATAACCATTATCGTTCTGCACTTTACGCATGTATTGCTCAAGCACCTGATATAGCGTCCAGCCTTTGGGGTGCCAAAACACCATGCCTGCGGCTTCTTCTTGCATATGGAACAGATCAAGACGCTTACCGAGTTTGCGGTGATCGCGTTTTTCTGCCTCTTCAATACGCTTGAGGTACTCTGCTAACTGCTTTTTATCTGCCCAAGCTGTGCCATAAATACGTTGCAACTGCTCGTTTTGCGAGTCACCACGCCAGTAGGCACCAGAAAAACGGGTTAATTTAAAGTGCTTTAAAAAACGCGTATTGGGCACGTGCGGACCACGGCACATATCCACATACTCTTGGTGATGATATAGCCCCATCTCGGTCTCTTCGGGCATATCTTCGATTAGACGTAGCTTATAATCCTCGCCACGCTGCTCGAACACCTGGATAACTTCTGCGCGCGGAGTTAATTTTTTGATGACGTCATAATCTTGCGCGATCAGCTCGCGCATGCGCTTGTCAATGGCTTCCAAATCTTCAGGGTTAAAAGGACGCTCGATAGCAATATCGTAATAAAAGCCATCTTCAATGACCGGTCCGATCACCATTTTTGCTTCTGGAAAGAGCTGTTTAACCGCATGCCCGATTAAATGCGCGCAAGAGTGGCGAATAATCTCGAGACCTTCTTGATCCTTGGGCGTGATTATCTGCAACGTTGAGTCTTCGCTGATAATGTCACAGGCATCCAGCAAGCGACCATTCACACGACCTGCTACAGTCGCTTTGGCCAAACCTGCGCCAATGGACTGCGCTACGTCTAAAATGGATACGGGATGTTCGTACGAACGCTGACTTCCGTCAGGAAGGGTAATAACGGGCATGGCGCCTCCTCTCCTAGTGGTGACCGCTACCAAAGGTCACTTGGGTTGGGATGAGCCAGTAAGAGCGATCTGTCAGCACAGCTGCCATACAGTGAAAGCTGGGATATATCCAAGCCAACAAACCGGAGTCACTGGAAATCTAGCTTAATAAGAAAAAAGGCCGCATGCGCGGCCTTTCTCCATCAATTTGGTAGGCACAATTGGATTCGAACCAACGACCCCCACCATGTCAAGGTGGTGCTCTAACCAGCTGAGCTATGTGCCTATATGGGGCGCACATTATAGATGCCGCTTTATTTATGTCAACATAATTATCGCTGACAGCCTAGCAAAACAAGCATTTATCAAATAAGTTCACCTATGACTTCAGGAATCCCCGTTTCCTCGGCAACTACTTCACGCAACCTGTCCCAATCAATATTAGCTCTATCCTGCAGCCCTTCATTGGCGAGCAATAACTGCATTACCATGGCGTGCTTATCCACCACCGAAGGCTGGCCATGATCATCCAGCGGCGTGTGCGCTTCCAAATAAAGCTGCTTGCCCTTAAAGCCCAACTTGTAAGGTTCATTAATAATGCGTACCGATTCCCCTACTTGCACCAAGCCCGCCAACTCTAACACGTTGTGATTTAACATGCGGAAACAGCCATGACTGACGCGCATACCGATACCGAATTTTTTGTTAGAGCCATGAATCAAGTAACCCGGCAAAGCCAAAGTCATTTTGTACGGCCCTAGCGGGTTATCTGGCCCAGGCGGCACATAGGCTGGTAGAGGGTCACCGGCTTCTTCGTGTTCGCGCAAAATGGATTTAGGCGGTGTCCAGCCTGGGTTTGGGGTTTTCATCACAATGCGCGTTTCGCTGATGGGCGAACTCCAGCCTTCGCGACCAATACCCAAGGGGAAGGTATATACAACAGGCTTGTCTTTCGGGTAGTAATACAATCGATACTCGGCCAAATTCATTACGATGCCACTGCGCGCACCTGCGGGCAAAATATATTTTGACGGCAAGGTAATTTCGACTCCTTCACCCGGCAACCAAGCGTCTACGTGTGGATTGGCGGCAACCATCTCTAAATAGCCAAAATCCAGCGCTTTGCCAATATCAGCGAAGGTATCTTCGTACAGCGCAATACGTGTTTGCACCTCGCCAATAATGTCACCCTCTGTCGGCAGTGGAAACTGCGCTGCGGAAACACTTTGCAGCATGCACATACCAAGCGTTACTTGAGTTACTACTTGTAAAATTCTCACCACAGACTAGCCCTTAAAAATAAAAAACAACTGTTCTCAAACAATAATTTTAGCTGCGCTACATTACCTTAAAGTTAAACAACAAAACAGCCGCCAAAGTACAACTTGTATTGCAAGCTAAACACCCTCTACTCACCCTAGTTAGCGCCTCTAAACGAAAATAGCCTCTAGAAACGAAAATAGCCTCTAGCGCACCAAATCGATCGCCTTCTCTAGGATTGGCCAAGCATTGTCCAGCAAAATAGCTTGCGCTTGTTCAGTCGGGTGAATGCCATCGGCTTGAACCATGCCCGGCACGCCCCCCACACCCTCGAGGAAAAAATCCACCACAAGTACCGACTCTAGCTCAGCAACATGCTGGAAGACCTGATAAAACTCCTCGGTGTAACGGGTTCCGTAGTTAGGCGGGATGCGCATACCTAACAGCATAACCTGTGCCTCCTGCTGTTTAGCAAGCTGCACCATGGCACGAAGATTATCCTGCAGATTAGACAGCGGCAAACCGCGCAATCCATCATTACCACCCAGCTCAATCAGCACTAGGCTAGGCTGGTGCTGCTCCAGCAACGCTGGTAACCGATTACGTCCACCTGCGCTGGTATCACCACTTATAGAAGCGTTAACAACCTGATAAGATAACCCACGCTCTGTTAAGCGCTGCTGTAATAACGCCACCCAGCCTCGCTCTATTTCAAGCCCGTAGGCTGCACTAATACTGTCGCCAACCACTAAAATCGTTTGTCCATAAACACTCGGCACAACCCAAAAAAGTAACCAAGTAAAAATCAGTAAGTGTAACTTACGCATCAGGAACCTCATGTCAGAATCTATTTTGCACGCCGAAAACCTTAGTAAAACCGTAACAGTCAGTGGACAACCTCTAACTATCTTGCAAGAGATGTCACTGACCCTTCAGCAAGGCGATAGTTTAGCCATTGTTGGCCGCTCTGGCTCGGGAAAATCTACTTTACTGGGTTTATTAGCGGGACTGGATCTGCCTAGCAGTGGAAAAATCAACCTCGCAGGAAAATCACTTACCGAGCTCGATGAAGATCAACGCGCACTGGTGCGAGCCGAGCACGTGGGCTTTGTTTTTCAATCCTTTCAGCTTTTGGACAGCCTTAATGCGCTAGAAAACGTGATGTTGCCGCTAGAGCTTAAAAGCCACAAGCACGCACGACAACAAGCAGCGCTTCTATTGCAGCAGGTCGGTTTAGAGGCGCGACTGGACCATTATCCACGTCAACTCTCAGGCGGTGAACAACAGCGCGTTGCCATTGCCCGCGCCTTTGCTGCTGAGCCTAAAATTTTGTTTGCTGATGAGCCAACTGGCAATTTAGACAGCCAAACAGGAGAAGTGATTACTGAGTTGTTGTTTGAGCTCAACCAAGCTCAGGGCACCACACTGGTACTGGTTACCCACGATGAGCGCTTGGCGCAGCGTTGTGCACGGCAAATTCAGCTTGAAGGCGGTCGTTTGGTAGACAACGCATGAAAATACGCTTTCTGACTATCTTCAGTCTCGCCATCAAACAAAGTTTGCGCGAACTGCGCTCCCCCGAGTTGTACACCTTATTTTTTGCCTTAATTGTCGCAGTTGCCAGCAGCAGCACCATCGCCCATTTTGCTGATCGCCTACATCAAGCCATGCAGCTCAGAGCCAGTGAGTTTTTAGCCGCGGACTTGGTGGTCAGTGGCAGTATCGCCGCGAATGAGCGTCTTATCGAACAGGGTTTAGCGCTTGGCTTGGAACCCGCGCGCACAGTGAGCTTTGCTACCATGCTCAGCAGTGAGCAAGGGATGCATCTGGCCAGCATCAAAGCGGTAGACGACCACTACCCACTGCGCGGCGCGTTAAAATCCAGCCTGCAATTAGGCGATACAGAACAAATCGGCGGACGCCCTGCCCCAGGCGAGGCATGGCTGGACACCCAACTGTTTAACGTGCTCGACATTCAACCCGGTGACAGCATAGAAATCGGCGCAACCGAGTTGATTGCGCGCCGGATTTTAACTTTTGAGCCTGATAGTGCCGGCGGCTTTTCTGCATTTACGCCCAGAGTCATCATGCATCAAGCTGATTTAGCTGCCACTCAGGCGATTCAACCCGGCAGCCGTATTCATTACCGCTTGCTGTGGCGTGGAGACAGCCAAGCATTAGCGCGCTATAGCGAAACAATCGAACCCCTGTTAGCTCCCCAGCAAAAAATAGAACAGCTTAGCGATGGTAATCCACAGCTTAACAACGCCCTAGAGCGAGCTCAGCAATATCTAAACCTTGCGAGTCTTGCCGCTATTTTATTGGCCTGCGTCAGTATCGCCTTATCAGCCAGTAATTTTGCCAACAAGCGTTATGACCATGCCGCCTTACTGCGTTGCTTTGGCTTATCACGCTGCCAAACCCTATTGCTATTTAGCCTGCAACTTTTACTGCTTGGCGTGCTCGCCAGCCTCATTGCTATTGTTTTAGGTTGGTTTGGTCAGCAGGTTTTATTTGCGTTACTGGCCGACTTGCTGCCTGAAGACATTCCCCCAGCTGGGCTAGGCGCTAGCTTAACCGCTCTTTTTACCGGTTTAATCAGCCTACTGGGTTTTGGTTTGCCACCGCTGATAGCGCTAGGACAGGTATCGCCTTTACGGGTATTACGTCGTGATTTGCAGCCCATGCCCACTGCTGGCTGGCTGGTTTACTCACTAGCCATCACTGCTCTAGCATTGATTATGTGGCGCTTAAGTTTAGACTTGGGCCTAACGCTGGTTCTTTTATTTGGCGGCTTAGCCTTTTCCTTAGTTTTGGGGGCAGGTATTTTATTGTTGCTTAAGCGTCTCACCGCCCTGTTAGCTCGTCGCAACCTCGCTTGGCGTTTAGGCTTAGGCCACCTGTTACGCAACCCGTTCTTGGCCGTAGGGCAAATCCTAGCTTTTGCTTTGATTATTTTCGCCATGGCTCTGGTGGTGCTGCTGCGTTCCGAGCTGCTAGAGAACTGGCAACAGCAACTTCCTGAGCAAGCCGCCAATCACTTTGCCTTCAATATCATGCCCCATGAGCAGGCTGACTTTGCCCAGCAACTGCACAGCATCAGCCCACAGATTGCTGAATTTTATCCCATGACCCCGGGCCGACTGACGCATATTAATGATCAGCCTGTGTTAGATCGCCTTGACCCAGACTCACGCGCGCTAAGTACCGTACAGCGGGATCTGAACCTAACCTGGAGCACCCAGGTGCCCAAAGACAACCAGATCACCGCCGGACAGTGGTGGTCAAATTCTGGCAATCCTCCAAGCGAGATTATCGAAATATCCGTGGAACAAGAGCTCGCCGAACGTCTTGACTTGCAGCTTGGCGATAGGGTCACTTTTAATTTAGGCGGGCAAATCATTGAAAGTCAGGTGAGCAATTTTCGCTCCGTAGACTGGGGCAGTCTGCAGCCGAATTTTTTTGT
>LFTS01000278.1:1720-2248 GCA_001513435.1 Gammaproteobacteria bacterium DTU040 | reverse complement strand
TACTTACCGGTTCCCCGACCTCGCACTTTTTGCCTCTCAACCTTGTATATACGAAGTCTCTTATTGAGCTTCTGGATACTCTTCGAGATAAGCAAAGAGGCGGGGAGCCACTCTACATACGAGGTCAGTAAACTGCCTCAAGGTCGCCACGGCTTCCCCAGTAAATTGCTCTTATCTTAACGAATAATCGTTATTGACTAACATACAAGGTCGGGCTTTAGCCCGACATGTCAGCCTGAAGGCAGACCTACATGGACAACCGCCAATCACCCGAAAGTTGCGCTTTTACAAGACTTGACTCTGAAAGACGCTGTTTATATTGGCGTGTATCCAAAACTATGCTTTCAATAATTAGCTTTTTCTTAGGTTTCAATCTGGTACAGTTGATTTACTAATAGCTAGCAGGAGGCTTTTTATGTATTACGTTGATATGCCAAACGCTGAAGAAATCGGCGCGCTTAATTCGGTGCGTGCGGATGCGTGCATCTCGATTTACCTACCGACCACACCCGTCAGTCGCGAGACTGA
>LFTS01000278.1:0-1652 GCA_001513435.1 Gammaproteobacteria bacterium DTU040 | reverse complement strand
CTGATTTGTTAGCCGATGACGATTTTTGGAACTATCAGGCCAACACGCTGGCTATTTTGGCAACCCCAAAATCGTTGCGCACCTATCGTATGGCCAGCAAAATCAAAGCAATTGTTGAGGTGTCTGACCGCTTCCATCTTAAGCCGCTGTTACGTGCAATCACTTTCCCGCATGCCGCGCATGTGCTGGCTTTGTCAGAGAATGCGGTGAGGCTGATTGCCGTGTCTGCAGACTTGCCGGCGCGGTTGGTTGAAGTGCCCAATATGCCAACTGATGCGGCGAGTGCAGGTGGCAAGGCGACGAATAAAGACTACTCAGGAACCGGGCATCGACATGGCTCGCAGGGTGACAGCTTTTATCTTACGCGTTTTATACGCAAGCTTGATGCGGCGCTACGTCCTGTGTTGGCTGGGTCGGATCTGCCGTTGATTTTGGCAACTACTAAACCGCTCGAAGCATTGTTTCGCTCGATAAGTGTTATTCCTGCACTGCCTAGCACCATTTCAGGTAATCCTGAGCACCTCAGTGAGTCTGATTTGGCCAGTGCAGCAAGACCAGTGCTGGATGCCCACTACGCTGAGCAGGTTAAAGCGTTCCATCAGTTGTTCGAAGAGCGTGCCGGAAAAAATCGCACCACTACGGATATTTCCGATGCTGCTCGTTTAGCCACTTTTGGCGGTATTGACCGTTTGCTGGTTGATATTGATTGCGTATTAGATGGTTCTATTGATGATGAAACCGGAGCCGTTTCCTTCAGCGCTGAAGGTGGCGATGCGGTTAACTATGACATTGTCGATGAAATTACCGGTCGTGCATTACGTAGCGGTGCCAAAGTGATGGCCGTGCGTGCCGCAGATATTCCTAGCGGGCAAAGCTTGGCGGTTATTTCGCGCTATCCAATCTAGCGTCAACTAAAATTCAGTGCTTCGCTTAGGAAGCACTGAATTGATTCTTTCCTTGTTTAGAAGCCTCTGAATAACCACCTGCGTAGCTACCACCGCGTTAAAAACGTACTCACAATCTTTAGATTGAACGTGCTTTAGCACGGCCCCGAAGGGGGGCGAAGCGAATAAAATGCTCATTTACCCGGTGTAAACTGCGCTTTTTCGTACGCTTTGACTCGCTAGTGCTCGCCCTTCGGGTCAGCTTTTGGCTGTTACTCCCGTTGGTCGTTGCGCCTTGTGTTAGCGTCCTCGGTAACGTTATTCAGTGGCTTCTTTAATAAAATAACGCTACTTCTTCAGCGCTAAGCGCGCGGTATTCGCCCGGTGCAAGATCTGTATCGAGTGTTAATGCCCCGACTTGTTCGCGATGTAATTGCTCAACTTTATTACCCACGGCAGCGAACATGCGCCGAACTTGGTGATAGCGGCCTTCATGCACATGCACTAAGGCTTCGCGCTCATTAATGATTTCCAGCACGGCGGGCGCGGTTAAGGTCGTTTCACCCTTAAGTTGCAAGCCTTGCGCAAAGGCCGTGATGTCGTTTTCGGTGACTGGCTCGGCCAACCAAGCGTGATATACCTTGGGACATTGCTGCTTAGGCGAGGTAATGCGGTGCGACCACTGCCCATCATCAGTAATTAACAACAGCCCAGAGGTGTCCAGGTCCAGTCGGCCCACGGTGTGGAGTTTGTCTTTGTTGGGCAGAT
>LFTS01000126.1 GCA_001513435.1 Gammaproteobacteria bacterium DTU040 | reverse complement strand
CGCATATTACGTTAGTTTGGCATAAATTTCCTGCTTTACAGTGGCGATGACAAGCAAAAAAACGCGCCAGAGGGGTTAAGAACTCAGAAGACAAAGGACGGAAAACGCCTTCTCGGACATTGCGTGCTGAGGGTGGAACCTCTCATTAACACGGTAATTTCTTCAGGCAAGCTCTTGTGGGAGCGCTGCTTTGCTGTTTTTTGGGCACAGCTTTTGTGGGAGCGCATCTTATGCGCGATTGGGTTTGGTGTTGCTGGAAGGTTTGTTCGCGCAAGAGTTGCGCTCCCACAGTAGAATCTGCATCAATCTCAACCTGCTGGAGCGCTGCGTTGCCTTAGTCTTCCAGCAATTCCGCTGCCAGACCCAGCAGGTTGTCTAGGGTAAAGCCAAAGTGCGCGAACAGGTCACCCGCTGGCGCTGATTCACCGTAGGTATGCATGCCCATCACGCGGCCGTCTAGACCGACATATTTGTACCAATAGTCAGCATGCGCGGCTTCAACGGCAATACGCGCACCGACTTCAATCGGCAATACCGCTTGCTTGTACTCGGCATCTTGCGCATCAAACACGCTGGTGCATGGTATAGACACCACACGTACTTTATGACCTTGCTCGGTCAGCGCGTTATAAGCATCAACCGCCAAGCCCACTTCTGAACCGGTCGAGATCAAAATCAACTCAGGCTCACCCGCGCAATCTTTCAACACATAACCACCGCGCTCAATATCAGCGATTTGCGCCACGGTACGCTCTTGATGATCCAGGTTTTGACGACTAAAAATCAGCGCACTCGGGCCGTTTTTACGCTGCAAAGAATACTTCCACGCCACAGCAGATTCGACCGCATCGCATGGACGCCAGGTATCTAAATTAGGTGTAGTACGCAGACTGGTTAGCTGCTCGATCGGTTGGTGCGTTGGGCCGTCTTCACCCAAGCCGATGGAGTCGTGGGTGAAGACATAAAGCACACGCTGCTTCATCAACGCCGACATGCGCACCGCATTGCGCGCATATTCCATAAACATCAGGAAGGTTGCGCCGTAAGGAATCAAGCCACCGTGCAGGGCGATACCGTTCATAATGGCGCTCATGCCAAACTCACGCACACCGTAGAACACATAGTTACCCGCCGCGTCAGTGCTGGAAATGCCTTGGCAGCCACTCCAGAGCGTTAGGTTTGAGCCGGCTAAGTCCGCGGACCCACCCAGCAATTCAGGCAATAACGGGCCGTACGCATTCAAGGTATTCTGACTGGCTTTACGACTGGCAATACTCTCGCCTTTAGCCGCCACTTCAGCTATGTACTGTGCTGCTTTCTCAGCAAAATCGGCAGGTAAATCACCCGCCATACGGCGCTCAAACTCAGCAGCTAACTCAGGGAATTCTGCCGCGTATGCTGCAAATTTAACATTCCACTCAGATTCAGCTTTGATACCCGCCTCTTTAGCATCCCACTGTGCATAAATATCGGCAGGAATTTCAAAAGGACCGTGCGTCCAACCCAACTCAGCACGCGCCAAAGCAATTTCTTCCGCACCCAAAGGTGCGCCGTGACTGCTCGCTTTTCCGCCATGGTTGGGCGAACCAAAACCAATAGTCGTTTTACAGCAGATCAGGGTGGGCTTATCGCTCGCTAAAGCGGCTTCAATCGCCACCTCAATCTCATCGGCGTCATGACCATTCACATTGCGAATCACATGCCAGCCGTAAGACTCAAAACGGCGCGGTGTGTCATCGGTAAACCAGCCCTGCACTTCGCCATCAATGGAAATGCCGTTGTCATCGTAAAACGCAGTGAGTTTGTTTAAACCCAACGTGCCCGCCAGCGAGCAGACTTCGTGGGAAATGCCTTCCATCAAGCAGCCATCGCCTAAAAAGGCATAGGTTTGGTGGTCAACAATGGTGTGGCCTTCACGGTTGAACTGCGCGGCCAACACTTTTTCTGCCAACGCAAAACCCACCGCATTGGCAATACCCTGACCCTGAGGACCCGTGGTCGTTTCCACGCCCGGGGTGTAACCCAGCTCAGGGTGACCT
>LFTS01000039.1 GCA_001513435.1 Gammaproteobacteria bacterium DTU040 | reverse complement strand
TGCCGGATTCAGACTCCAATCGCGCAAGAGTTGCGCTCCCACAGGAGCTGTGCCAAGCAACCAGCTACGTACCAACCGCTTTACAGTGGGACTGATAGCCTGGTGCCTGCTGAAGTCAGGAGAGTTTAGAATTCAGCTACACCCTTAAATGCGAAGGGCCGCTTAAACAGGCAGAAATAATCTTTATTAACCCCACAATTGATTGCTTCCACACAACTTACCTAGGGAGCCTCTGAATAACGTTACCGAGGACGCTAACACAAGGCGCAACGACCAACGGGAGTAAACAGCCAAAGGCTGGCCCGAAGGGCGAGCGCTAGCGAGTCAAAACGTACGAAAAAGCGCAGTTTACACCGGGTAAATGAGCATTTTATTCGCTTCGCTCCCCCTTCGGGGCCGTGCTAAAGCACGTTCAATCTAAAGATTGTGAGTACGTTTTTAACGCGGTGGTAGCTACGCAGGTAGTTATTCAGAGGCTTCCTAGCTTAGTTTGGCGCTAGGTCATGGTTTGACCGCGAAGTGATGCAAGACGAATTCAGTGATGCAGTAATTTGAGCATGCTATGCTAGTGCGTATAGGCGTAGCTACTAAACTAGCTTCGCGTATCTTCTCTAGACAACCCGGTTTTAGGAGTTAATCATGAAGAAGCTAAAAACATTAGCGATGTCTGCTTTGGTTAGTACATTGGCATTTTCCGCTGGTTACGCGTTGGCAGTTGACCAAGCGCCAGCCACAGAACAAGCCCAAACCCAGCAGCAAGAGCAAATCTACGGCAGTCAGCTTATGACGCCTCAAGAGCGTGCCGAGCAACGCGCTAAAATGCGTGCTGCGAAAACGGCGGATGAGCAGGAACAGATTCGCAAGGAGCATCACGAACGCATGAAGGTGCGTGCCAAGGAGCGTGGAGTGACACTACCGGATGAGCCTCTCACTAGAGGTGACGGTATGGGTGCCGGACGTGGTATGGGCATGGGTGGTGGTAATGCCAGACAGAATGCCATGCCTTCATTTTCTGACTTTGATCTTAATAATGACGGAAAGATCACCGAGGAGGAATTTATTGAGGCACGTACCGCAAGAATTTCCGACCGCGCTCAGCAAGGCTATCAAATGCGAGGACTTACTGATGCCGCATCGTTCGCTGATATAGACACGAACGGCGACGGCTCAATATCTCCAGAGGAGTTTTCGGCCTATCAGTCTGTGCATCGCCAACAAATGGGGCGATAACTAGTCAGTACTTAGGGGGTATTATTTTATTGCTCCCTAAGTAAACAAAGCTTTATGCATAATTATCAGTTCAGAAAAGTAGCGCTAGACAGCCTACAAGCAACAAATATACCTGCCCAGCGTGGTTTAAAAGACTAATTCTAATCTGTACTTGAACAAATCGTGTGAGCTGCATAAAGTGGACACATAGACGCAAACGCCATAAGGACACCACCATGCATGTTCATTTACGCCAACATATTCGTACCTGCCTTAATTGCAAGATAAAAATTTCACATCCCAGCATGGAAGATATCTATGCCACTACCGAAGATCTATCTGATACGGGTGTGTTTATTGCGCATCCAGATATGGCTAAGCTGGCCGTTGGTGATGTGGTGTTTGGTCAAGTTCAAGGCTTGAGTGATAATGACGATGCGCCAGTACTGATGATGGAAGTAGTACGCATTAGCAGCAAGGGTGCTGGTTTACGTTTCATTCAAGAATAGCTTTAAGACGCCAAGCTGGTGCGAAAGCGCGCCAGTGCAGTGACAAAGAAAACCCCACCAATAGCGCCTAGTGCCAGCATATCCGGCCACACCAGCGCGATACCTGCATCTCTAAATAAAACCGCCGTTGCCAAGCTGACAAAGTGCGTCGTTGGTGCAAACTGCATCGCCCATTGCAGCCAGACCGGCATGCTGTCCAGAGGCGTAGTCCCACCCGATAGCATCAGCATGGTCATCACCACTGGAATAGTCAGCAAGCCAAACTGCGGAATCGAGCGCGCCAAAGTAGTTAGAAAGACGGCTACTGCAGTACAGGCAAACAAGTAGAGTGCAGTAATCAGTAAAAACAAGCCCATAGAGCCGACCAAAGGCACGCCCAGTGCTTTTTTTACGATCAACTCCAATGATAGCCAAGTACAAAACACCACAACCACGATATTAATCTAGACTTTGCTCAGCATGATTTCCAGAGCCGTCAGCGGCAGCACTAACAAATGCTCCAGCGTGCCATGCTCACGCTCACGTAACAGTGCCGTGCCGGTGAGCAAAATAGCGAGAATCGTCACGTTATTTATAATTTGGATAATGGCTAAAAACCAACCACTTTGTAGGTTGCTATTAAACATCGCCCTAGTGGTGAGCTTGACGGTGGTGACGGTTTCTTGCCCTGATAAGGCGTGCAGTTCCTGCTGAAAAATCCGCTGCATATAGCCTGCCCCCATAAAGGCTTGACTCATGGCGGCTGCATCAACGTTTATCTGTAATTCAGGTTGCTTGCCTGCGAGTAAGTCGGCTTGAAAATTCAGCGGTACATTCACCACAAAGGTAAACCGCCCACTATCTAACAC
>LFTS01000041.1 GCA_001513435.1 Gammaproteobacteria bacterium DTU040 | reverse complement strand
GTTCAACGCCAATCACTTTAATTTCAGGGCGCAGGTATTTAATGTAAGCCGCTACCCCAGCGATTAGCCCACCACCGCCGCAGGGAACAAAAATAGCATGCAAGGGCCCTTGGTGTTGGCGCAAAATTTCCATGGCTACAGTGCCCTGACCTGCAATGACGTCAGGGTCATCATAAGGGTGGATATAAACCAGCCCCCTTTCTTCCACCAGTTTCAGTGAGTATTCCAGCGCGTCAGGAAAAGCCTCACCGTGCAACACCACCCGTGCGCCGCGAGCACGCACCGCATTTACTTTAATGTCGGGTGTGGTTTTGGGCATCACAATGGTGGCTTTAATCCCCAGAAATTTGGCCGCCAACGCCAAGCCTTGAGCATGGTTACCGGCTGAGGCAGTGACCACGCCGCAAGCCATCTCTTCAGCTGTTAGCTGAGCAATTTTGTTGTAGGCACCGCGAATCTTAAAGGAAAATACGGGTTGTAAGTCTTCACGCTTAAGCAAAATCTGGTTGCCGAGGCGTTCGGAAAGCTGATGCGCCTGTTGTAGCGGGGTTTCAATCGCCACGTCATACACGCGTGCGTTGAGGATTTTCCTGACGTAATGTTCGAGCATAAGGAGGCCGTAGTTACTGTGTGTGCGAAGTTAAAAAATATTTGAAGAAGTGCGTAAGTCTACTCCAGACAGGCGCACTCAACCATGGATGAAGGGGTATAATGCAATAAATTAACCAGTGGAGCCGCATCGTGACCCAAGATCAACTCAAGCAAGCCGTAGCTCAAGCGGCCATAGACATCGTTGTACCGCGCTTAGACAAGCAAGCGATTATTGGTGTGGGTACCGGTTCTACCGCCAATTTTTTTATCGATTTGTTGGCTGAGCATAAATATGATTTTGCCGGTGCTGTAGCCAGCTCTGAAGCTACGGCTGAACGTTTGCGTGGTCATGGCATTGAAGTGCTTGATCTAAACAGCGTGCCTGAGCTCGAGTTTTATGTGGATGGTGCGGATGAGTGCAACAAACACTTGGAGCTGATTAAAGGCGGTGGTGCCGCGCTAACCCGTGAAAAAATAGTCGCGGCAGTAGCGAAAACCTTTATTTGTATTGCCGATGAAAGCAAAAAAGTTGATTTTCTCGGCGAGTTTCCTTTGCCGGTTGAGGTTATTCCTATGGCGCGCAGCTATGTGGCCCGTGAAATTGTTGGGCTGGGCGGTGATCCTGTTTATCGCACCGGCGTGCTGACCGATAACGGTAACGTGATTTTGGATGTACACAATATGCAGATCACCGACCCGCGCGGCTTAGAAGAAAAGCTTAACGCTATCGTGGGTGTGGTATGCAGTGGTTTGTTTGCTGCACGACCAGCAGATGTGCTGTTGCTAGGTACGAAAACAGGTGTTAGTACTATCAAAAAAACAGAACTGAGTTAAAGCATCAGCCAAGCTTAATGAGGCAAGCGCCCTGTGGAAGCACTTTGTGGGAGTTCTTTGTAAGAGCTTTTTGTAAGAGCGCAACTTTTGCGCGAAAGAAAATAACCTGCAGCTGCAGAGCAAGCCGGTTCAGTCCAATCGCTCAAAAGTTGGGTTCCTACAGATCGTGCTGTTTTGGAATGCGCATCTAAAGCTGGACTCCCAGAGTCAAAGCGGCAGATTTTGGTAGAGAACTGTGTTTTATTCTTGTTGTGAGCTGTTTTTGAAAGCATAAAATAGGTTAGGTTCACCCACGACATAAATGCTTTCTTGCCCGTCCATGGTGACCCCTTCTCCCTGTTTGATGCTGTTATCTAAACCGTTAAAGCCGCGTAAAAAGCTGATAAAACTCACTGGCTTAAAGTGTTCATCCAGCTCTAGAAGCATGCTTGAGTCATCGGACAGTACCAGCAAGTGTCCGGTGCGCTGGTTAAAGCTCAAGCCGGAAATATCCCGCACAATCAGGCCGTCAGCAGGCAGTGCAGTCAAGGTGCCAAATTGGTTGCTTTCCAAATCAAACTCAAGCGCATAGAGCGTATGTGGGTTGCGCTCCTTAGCCAAAATAAAACGACTGTGCAAACTATCCCAAGCGATGCCTTCTAGACCTTTGTTGCTGGGCAGCATCAGCTCCGGTAACGGTTCAGCGAGATTAAATTGTAGTGCTTGGCTGAGGTCAATATTGTTTTCTTGCGGTAAAGAAAAAATCACCAGAGTACCGCGGCGTTCATCCACAAGAGCAAAGCGCCCGTCCGGTAATGCAGCGATACCCTCAGGATCAGAAACGCCTTGCAAGTCAATTTCGCGCATCAGCTCGCCGGTTAAGCTCAGTTGTGCCAGCTTTGGTATTTTTCCAGTGATGGTGAACAGCGTGTTACTAGGTGCGTGCCAAGTCAGACCAGATGTTTCTGCTTTTTTTAACCGTGCAATCGGTTTGGCTTGAATGACCGCTTGGTAATCACTGAGCCAAATGCTGGATTTTTGTTCTTGTTGTGAGGTGAGTTGCTCTTTGAAAAGCTGCAGCAGACGGTCGTCATAGTGCAAGTAATGGCTTACCGTAACGAGGCACAGCACAACAAGCGCGGCACCAAAATAAAAAAAGTTCTTCCTAGCCAGCATTTGAGTCTCCTTAAAAGGGGGTCAGACTGCTAGCATGCTAAGAAAGTTCAGTCACGGTTCGGCAGGTGATTATCTGGGCATTGCCTTTGCCCATCCGGCTACGGCAGCGTAGAATCAAGTGTTATTTTCATTCACCTAATTTTTGCAGGAAGTTGTCATGCCTGATTACCGCTCAAAAACCTCCACCTTCGGCCGCAATATGGCGGGTGCCCGTGCCCTGTGGCGTGCCACAGGCATGAAAGAAGAAGACTTTAAAAAGCCAATTATCGCTGTTGCTAACTCCCTCACCCAGTTTGTGCCCGGTCATGTGCATTTAAAAGACATGGGCCAACTG
>LFTS01000156.1 GCA_001513435.1 Gammaproteobacteria bacterium DTU040 | reverse complement strand
AATATTGAGGCAGCTATTACTTGGCGAGATATTTGGCGCACGCATCGCGAAGAGTCCATCTTAGCGATGACAGCCATACTGGTTATCCTTGCTTTGAGCCTGCTGTTGGTGGCATACACACGGCGACTGTCTAAAACGCTGGAGCAGTTAAAGGATAACGAGGAGGATTTGCGTATTTCGGCAGTTGCTTTTGATACCTTGGAAGCCATTTTCATTACTGATTTAAATGAGCGTATTATCCGTGTGAACAACGCCTTTAAACAGCTCACTGGGTACGACGACAAGGAAGTGTTGGGGCAAACACCGCGCATACTTAGTTCTGGTATGCATGATGCTGATTTTTATCGCCAAATTTGGCGCGAAATTAAAACATTCGGCGGCTGGACGGGTGAGCTGTGGAATAAACGCAAAAGCGGCGAGCGTTTCCCCGTGCAGCAGGCGATAACCGCAGTTAAGGATGTGCGTGGCCAGACTACGCACTACCTATCTACCTTTAGTGATATTACGGTCAGAAAACTCTCAGAAGAGCAGATTCATCAGTTAGCATTTTATGATCCTCTGACTGGCTTAGCGAACCGACGTCTGCTCGAAGATCATATTGTGCAAGCATTCTCTTCGAGCGCACGCAATAAGAGCTATTGCGCCTTGTTGTTTATTGATTTGGACCATTTCAAACATCTTAATGACACCCTGGGGCATAAGCAGGGTGATGAGCTATTGAAAGTGGTCGCTCAGCGTTTAAAGGAGAGTGTGCGTGACGGTGACACGGTGGCTCGTCAGGGCGGTGATGAATTTATTATTTTGCTAGAGGATCTGGGTGAGTTTAAGCATGATGCGGCGATCAGCGCCCAAACGATATCAGAAAAAATATTGACGGCAATTAGTCAACCCTATTTGCTCACTGACACACAATACATACTGACAGCCAGTATTGGTATCAACCTGTTTATTGGCCACCACGAGACGGTAGAAGAACTAATGAAGCGCTCAGATTTAGCCATGTATCAAGCTAAAGCAGAAGGGCGTGATGCGATTCGTTTTTTTGACCCGAGCATGCAAGAGGCAGCGGCACGTCGCAGTGAAATTGAAGCGGATTTACGGCAAGCCATTGAACTTGAGCAGTTTGAGCTTTACTACCAGCCCAAAGTTAATCGCGACGGCAGTCTGAATGGTTATGAAGCTTTATTGCGTTGGCACCATCCGGTCAAAGGCATGATTCCACCCTTGGAGTTTATTCCCGTCGCTGAGGAAACAGGCCTAATAGTACCGATTGGGCAGTGGGTGTTTATGCAGGCGTGCCACACTATCAAGCAATGGCAGCAGGACAGCAGCAAGCAGCAGCTTATTTTGGCAATTAATATTAGTGCCAGACAGTTTCGCCAGAAAAGCTTTGTAGCTGAATTCATTAAGGGCTATATGGAGTTTGGTTTTCCGGCGCATTTGTTGGAGCTGGAATTAACTGAGAGTCTGCTGATGGATGATGTCAGTGCAACAGTGGGAAAAATGAAAGAGCTGAATCAGGCAGGTTTTTTGTTTGCGTTGGATGATTTTGGGACTGGGTTTTCATCCTTGAGTTATCTGAAAAACCTGCCACTAAACTGCTTGAAAATAGATCAGTCATTTGTCCACGACATGCTCGAAGACCCAGAAGACGCAGCTATTGTTGAAACCATTATTACTCTGGCCAAAACCCTTAAGCTTAAAGTCATAGCAGAAGGGGTTGAGACACAAGAGCAGGCTATTGCATTAAGAGAGCTGGGTTGCGATCTGATGCAAGGCTACTATTTTGGCAAGCCAGCACCGCTCCCGCTAGCCTAACTTGAGCTGCTTGGCGAAGTCTGCTGCGGGCAAGGGCTTGCTGTAGAGAAAACCCTGTGAAATATCGCAGCCGTGTTCGACCAAGTAACGGGCTTGTACTTCGGTTTCCACTCCTTCTGCGATCACCTGTAAACCCAACTCATGCGCCATGGCAATAATGGCCGAGGCAAGACGAATTGGTTCACTATTTTCGTTGATCTGTGAGATAAAGCTACGGTCGATTTTTAGAGCGTGCACCGGAAACTGGTGAAGATAGCTAAGTGACGAATACCCAGTGCCGAAGTCATCGATTGAAACCTCAATTCCCATGTCTTTTAACTGATGCAAGGTGCTGGCTGCGTGCGACGCATTACCCATCAGCATGGATTCGGTGAGTTCAAGCTCTATCAGCTGTGCAGGGATAGCAAACTCAGCCAAAATGTCAGCCAATAGTTGTGGCAGCGCCTGCTGCACAAACTGATGGGCTGAGATGTTTACAGCGATAGGTAAAACCTGCAAACCCTCATCTATCCAGCTTCTGAGTTGCGCGCAGACCGTGCGTATGGCCCATTCGCCCATCGCATTAATCAAGCCACTTTCTTCCGCTAGCGGGATAAAGATTTGCGGAGAAATGAGTCCATGGGTTTTATGATTCCAGCGCATTAGCGCTTCCGCGCCTACCAACTCACCCGTGCGTGAATCTACTTTCGCTTGGTAGTGCAGTAGCAATTCGCCACGCTCTAATGCCGTAAATAGATCGTTTTCCAGCAGCAGCTCACCAATACTGGTCGTGCTGATTTCGGCAGAAAAATAACAAAACGTATTACGGCCAATTTCTTTAGCACGGTACATGGCTAAGTCTGCTTTACGTAACAGCTCTGTGGCGTTGTCGCCATCCTCTGGATACACCGCAATTCCAGCACTGCCGCTCACAGTTAATTCATGACCGGCAAGCAGATAAGGCTGGCATAGGGTGTTGAGTAACTCGTCACAAATGCGTCCTGCTTCTTGACGACTGCTCAGTCCTGTTAACACGGCAACGAACTCATCACCCCCTTGGCGGCTGAAGGTGTCTGTCTCTCTCAGGACGCTTAAGCCGCGATGTGCAACCTGTATCAGCAAGTCATCGCCAACAGAATGACCTAGGGTGTCGTTGATGTTTTTAAAGCGGTCCAAATCAATAAAGATAACCGCGGTTTTCAAATGGCTTGAGGGTGAGGTTTGAATCCCGTGCTGGATACGTTCTGAGAGCAATAAACGGTTGGGCAAGCCGGTAAGCGCATCATGGTGGGCAAGGTGATGAATGCGTGCTTCGCTCTGTTTGCGTTCAGTGATATCCGTAAACACGCCTAAATAGTGGCTAGGCAGATGGTTTTGGTCGGTAATGGCAGTGATAGACAGCCATTCAGGAAAAATAGAGCCGTCTTTACGGGCGTTCCAAATTTCTCCTTTCCACTGTCCTTGGCTGTTGAGCGTGTTCCACATGTTTTGGTAAAAAACGTCGTTTTGTCGACCTGAGTTCAAAATCCTAGGCGTTTTACCGATAACTTCCTCTTTGCTGTAGCCAGTTATTTGGCAGAAAGCAGGGTTTACAGCGATAATTTTTGTCGTCGCATCGGTAATAGTCATGCCTTCGCTGGCATTGGTAAACATCGTTGCGTAGAGGCGCAATTCTTCTTCCGCACGGCGTTGCGCTTGAAAGCGGTTTTCTAAATCAAGGTGCGCGATAATCAGCGAACGACGATCACGTCCTATGCGAAACAGCGCGTACAGCGCATATCCGACCAGCAGCAATGAAAGCGCATAGAGTAAGGTTTGGTAGTAGGTGGCTTCAGTCAGCGCTTTACGGTANNTTTAGGCGTGCTATTTAATACGATTTCAGCATGCTGTAGGGCTGTTGCAAGCGGCTGAGTGTTGTGCCGTAGGGTTAGCGTCTTAATTTGCTCGGTTAAGTACTGGTGTTCTTGTGTGTTTTTCTGGCGTGTTAGGGTGTAACTAATCAATCGGCGAACAAAGTCTTTGAAATCATGCTGTTCTGTTGGTGACAGCTGCGCAAGACTGGCGTCTGCAGCGATTGGCAAATATAGGCTTGAGTTGCGCACAACGGCGTGAATACGCTGAAAACGATCGACATTCAGCGCTTTTTGCTGATGAATGTCACCCAGGTTAATAAGTGCATTGGCGATGGTTTTTCGATCTGTAGGCTCTACCCAGCGCGGAATATTACGCAGTTCAAGCAGCGTTTTATCAATTTGAGCCAGATAAAAACGCTGGCTATCGTAGTTTTCAATCAGCCCAGCAAAACTAGCAACGACCCCCGAGTTTAACTGCTCATCAAATAGCTGTAACTCACGCAGTTTACGGGTGTAATTTACGTGTGAACCGGGCACTACGTCAGTAGAACGAAAGTACAGCCAAGTTAGCAGGGCAATTAAAGTTAGAACCAGTATCAACTTCCATGCGGGTTTGTCGCGAAAGCTTTTACCCTCGGGAGTCATGGTGTTGCTCCTATTTCGGGTATTTTACCGCTCAAACTTTGCAGAAACGCAACGATGGATTGTAAGTCTTCGGTGGGGATATCACGGCCTAACTGATAGCGCGCCATAATGGCTACTGCTGCTTCAAGAGTTTGTGCAGAGCCATCGTGCAGGTAGGGTGCTGTTAGGGCTACATTACGCAAACTAGGTACTTTAAATACATGCTTGTCTTCTTCGCGGCCTGTGACGTTATAGCGACCCAGATCGGCGCTTGTTATTTCACGACCGACAAAATAATCTTCGATAATGCCGAGTTTTTGTAACGTGTTGCCGCCCAATAGCATGCCTTGGTGACAGCTGGTGCAGCCGTAATCGTGAAAATTTTGGAAACCCAGAACCTGCTCAGCAGTTAATGCCGACTTATCGCCGCGCAAATAATGATCAAAAGGCGCATCAAGCGTGACCAGCGATTGCCCAAAGGTGACTATGGCATTAATAAGGTTGTTGACCGTGAGGCCGTCTTGATACGCAGCGTTAAATTCGGCCACCAGAACATTATCACTGCTGAGGCGCTGAATAATCTCTTGCCACGAAGAATTCATTTCTACGGGGTTGTGGATGGGGCCTTCTATCTGCTCAGTAAGTGTGGGCGCGCGGGCGTCCCAAAATTGAGCAAAATGGAGTCCGCTATTAAATACAGTCGGTGCATTAATGTCACCCAGTGCACCATTGACTCCAATAGATACCGCCATGCCATCGGCTCCGCCGAGATCAAAACGGTGGCATGAAGCGCAGGAAATCGTGTTGTTGCTTGACAGGCGGGTATCAAAAAATAGGCGCTTGCCCAGTGCTACAGCCTTGCTGGAAAGCCCTGTAACAGGTTCTAAAGGCCGAACGATGGGAAAGCGTTCATCTTCGACAAAATGGATGGTTTGCTCAGTGGAGATTTGCTCTCCACTGTCCATGCGAGAGAACCAAGAAACCCCAAGAATAGTAGCGGCTACCAAAAAAAATACGAGTGCCTTTTTCATTCGACTTGCTGCCGCCTACCCTAAATTTGTTGCTGGCGAAATAATTATTGAGCTAACTGCTGATAAGCTGAGCAGGCAATACTGTACCCAGCTTTGCAACTCGCTTGGAAAAATTCCATGGCTTTTATGGTGCTTTTTGTCACAGCCTGTCCGTTGGCATACATAGAGCCAAGTGCATAATTGGCTTGTGGATTGTTTTGTTGTGCTGATTTTTCATACCACTGTTTGGCTTGTGCAAAATCTTGTTTAACCCCCGTTCCGGAAAAATAGAACTCGCCCAGCATCCACTGCGCTTCGGCGTTATTTTGTTGCGTGGCTGCTTGGAGTAGAATATCCATATCCATGCTTTGCGAAGCAAGACTGTGAACAGAAATACCGGTAAAGACAACAAATACCATTTTTTTAAACATAATGAGCTCCCTTGCTATTATTTCTGCGGAGAGCCTACCAAAAGCGTGTAAAATCAGCCAGCTACACAACTTGATGTCCTTGTAATCTGTGTGTGTATTGTGAGAGTGCACACAATTTTTAGCTTTAAAGGGGTTTGCTAATCCCAAAGGTGCCTTATATATGAAGTTTGTCCATCAGCGAGAAGAGTTGAGCGAAGGGGATTTAGTAGTAATCCAGTGCTCGCAAATGTGCAACATCCGTTTAATGAATGATGCGGATTTTCGTCGTTATAAAAATGGGGCGCGGCATAGCTACCATGGCGGAGCTTTTGACCGTTTCCCGGCTAAAATTGCGGTTCCGCGCGATGGTGCGTGGAACATCACTATTGATGTGGTAACGCGTAAAGCGATCAGCGTCACGCGCAAAGCTGATTTTGATTACAAGATAAAAATTGTACGGCGCAGTAAAGCTTAGCCGAGTGCAGTATCCAAAAACATCATCACCATAAAACCTCCCACAAGGCCTAGGGTGGCCATGGTTTGGTGTCCGTTGCGGTGAGTTTCAGGGATGACTTCGTGGGAAACCACAAAAATCATAGCGCCTGCTGCAATGCCCATGCCCAGTGGATAGGCCAGGGCAATACTGCTGGCCATGCTAAAGCCCAGAATAGCGCCTAAGGGTTCAAGCAAACCGGTTGCAGCAGCAATAAGAACAGATTTGAATCGGCTTAATCCGCTGGCGCGCAACGCAAGCGCTACCGCAAAGCCTTCTGGCACATCCTGCAAAGCAATCGCCGTAGTTAATGGCATGCCTACCGATAAGTCGCCCTGTGCAAACGAGACGCCGATGGCCATACCTTCCGGAATATTGTGCAAAGCAATGGCAAAGACAAATAACCAAATACCATTGATGCGCTGGCATTCTGGACCGCATGGACCCGTGCTTTCGTGTTCATGGGGAGTAAAATAATCCAAGCCGTGCATCAGTACAGCACCTAAGCCAAGGCCTACAGCGACAACGAGCGCTGCTAAAACAGTGCTATTGAGCAGGCTTTCGGCAGCCTCAATGCCGGGCAAAATCAGTGAGAATGAACTAGCTGCCAGCATCATCCCGGCGGCAAAGCCCAGCAATGCATCCTGCACTCTTTGTTTTACTTTTCCGAGAAATAAAATCAGCATAGAACCCGTAGCTGTTGCAGCAAATCCTGCCAATCCACCGTAATTAGCGAGACGAAAGTGCTCAGAGTTACCGTAAAGTAAAGAGTGCGTTGTGCTGATAGCCAGCAGGATTAACAAGCCAAATAGCACACCAATAAAAGCTATAGTTAACACGGGTTTGGCGCGAGCCTGTATACGCCAAGCGGCAATAAGTTCTTTGTACGCAGCCTCTGGTGCCATGGTGACTCCTTTTTGATAACAACTAATATGTAGACAAGTATAAAGCTTAACTGCTCATCACAGGTACAGAGTGTCGAATTGCTTAAGCAAGCGCTGAATAATTACCTGCGTTGTAAGGGAGTTGTTAAAAACGGCGCAAAATGCTCATTTGCTGTGTGTAAACTGCACTTTTTCGTACGTTTTTAACGCGATGGTAGCTACGCAGGTAGGTTTATAACGCCTGGAGTATGATTGAAATTGCCCCTTCTGCACCTGTCCAAAATAGTTAACCCTTATGCGCAAGCCTTAGCGTAATTTGCTATGGTTTGCTCCAGTCGGTGGCTAATCAATCGACTTTCTTGACAGTGGTTTTTAGCGTTTAGTCACAGCGACACAGTTTGTCGCTCGCATCATTACCCTATAATGAATTTATAGTGCTTTTGGCGGCATTGCAGCCCAGAGCAGAACAACATATTTGAGTACGAGGCAACAATGAACAACACGGAACAGCAGTTTCTTAAATCACTGGACGACAAACTTTGGAAAGCTGCAGATAAGCTACGCGCTAACCTAGATGCTGCTAACTACAAGCACGTTGTGCTTGGTTTGATCTTCCTGAAGTATGTGTCGGATGCCTTTGAAGAACGCCAAGAGCAGCTGCTTGAGCTGTTTCAAACCAATCACGACGATAATATTTATTACTTGCCCCGTGAAGACTTCGACAGCGACGCTGACTACCAGCAAGCGCTGCAAGACGAGTTGGAACAGCTGGATTACTACCGCGAAGCCAACGTGTTTTGGGTGCCGAAAGCGGCGCGTTGGAGCACCTTAAATGCGAAGGGCCGGTAATCTTTGATAAGCGGGTGAGCAGTGGTATTTGATTATTGAAAAAAAATGCCCCGCTTGTGGCGGGGCACTCTTGTTAGCTAGTCTACTTAAACAGTAGGTAGCTCAGCTTTGGCAGCGGCTTCTTGGTAGTTGGCCATCTGGTCAAAGTTTAGGTAGCGATACACTTCGCCAGCCATGCTGTCGAGGTTTTTCGCATATTCTTGATACTCTTCCACGGTTGGCAGTTTGCCAAGGATAGCGGATACCGATGCTAACTCAGCTGATGCTAAGAACACGTCGGTGTTATCACCTAAACGGTTCGGGAAGTTACGTGTAGAAGTAGAAACTACAGTCGCGCCAGTCTCAACGCGGGCTTGGTTACCCATACACAGTGAGCAGCCTGGAATTTCTAGACGCGCACCGGCTTTTTCGTAGATGTCGTAGTAACCTTCTTCGGTCAACTGGTACTGATCCATACGCGTTGGTGGTGCTAACCACAGGCGTGTTGGCATTTTTCCTTCAACTTTCTGTAGCATCTTACCCGCAGCGCGGAAGTGACCAATGTTGGTCATGCACGAACCAATGAACACTTCATCAATTTTGCGACCTTGGACTTCAGACAGCAAACGCGCATCGTCTGGGTCGTTAGGTGCACAAAGAATTGGCTCGTTGATGTTCGCCAGATCAATTTCGATCACAGCAGCGTATTCCGCATCAGCGTCAGCCGCCATTAATTCAGGCTTAGCTAACCATGCTTCCATCGCCTGTGCACGACGCTCAATTGAACGCGCATCACCGTAACCTTCGCTGATCATCCAGCGCAGCATAGTGATGTTCGAGCGCAGGTACTCAGCGATGACATCTTCTGGCAACTTAATGGTGCAACCTGCTGCAGAACGCTCAGCAGAGGCGTCAGACAACTCAAATGCTTGCTCAACGGTTAGGTTGTCCAAGCCTTCGATTTCAAGAATACGGCCAGAGAAAATGTTCTTCTTGCCTTTTTTCTCAACAGTCAACAAGCCTTCTTGGATCGCGTAGTAAGGGATCGCATGCACCAGGTCGCGCAAAGTGATACCTGGGTTCATTTTACCTTTAAAGCGAACCAGTACTGACTCAGGCATATCCAGTGGCATTACACCTGTAGCGGCGGCGAAAGCAACCAGACCAGAACCTGCTGGGAAAGAGATACCAATTGGGAAACGGGTATGAGAGTCACCACCAGTACCAACAGTGTCAGGCAACAACATACGGTTTAACCAGCTGTGGATGATACCGTCGCCTGGGCGCAGTGAAACACCGCCGCGGTTCATGATGAAGTCAGGCAGAGTGTGGTGCGTGATTTCGTCAATTGGTTTTGGGTAGGCCGCAGTGTGACAGAACGACTGCATTACCAGGTCTGCAGAGAAGCCCAAGCACGCTAAGTCTTTCAGCTCATCACGGGTCATAGGACCAGTGGTATCTTGCGAACCAACAGTGGTCATTTTTGGCTCACAGTAAGTGCCAGGGCGTACGCCTTGACCCTCTGGTAAACCACAAGCGCGACCGACCATTTTTTGCGCTAAGGTGAAACCTTTGCCGCTGTCAGCCGGTGCAACTGGTTTTTTGAACAAATCGGATGGGCCCATGCCGAGCTCAGCACGTGCTTTTTCAGTCAAACCGCGACCAATGATTAATGGAATACGGCCACCGGCACGCACTTCATCAAGCAAAACGTCAGTTTTCAGTTCAAAAGTGGTAACGAGCTCGTCAGAACCGTGACGGCGTACTTCACCTTTGTATGGGTAAACGTCAATCACGTCGCCCATGTTTAGGTTGGTGCAATCAAATTCGATTGGCAGTGCGCCAGCATCTTCCATGGTGTTGTAGAAGATTGGAGCAATTTTAGTACCAAAGCAGAAACCGCCTGCGCGCTTGTTCGGTACGTTCGGAATATCGTCACCGAAGAACCACAGCACCGAGTTGGTGGCTGATTTACGTGAAGAACCCGTACCTACAACATCACCCACATAAGCAACAGGGAAACCTTTAGCTTTCAGCGCTTCCATTTGCTTGATTGGGCCCACGGAGCCTGGAACGTCTGGCTTAATACCATCGCGCTCCATTTTCAGCATCGCTAATGCGTGCAATGGGATGTCAGGACGTGACCATGCATCTGGAGCAGGTGACAGGTCGTCAGTGTTGGTTTCGCCAGTGACTTTGAACACGCTTAAGGTGATTTTTTCTTCTAGTGCTGGGCGTGATTTGAACCACTCGCCGTCAGCCCATGATTGCATAACAGCTTTAGCGTTGGCGTTGCCTGCTTTAGCTTTTTCAGCAACGTCGTGGAACGCATCAAACATCAGCAGAGTGTGCTTGAGCTCAGCCGCAGCTAAAGGCGCTAACTCGGCATCATCTAAAAGAGCAACCAATGTTTCAATGTTGTAGCCACCTTGCATGGTGCCTAACAATTTAACAGCGTGTGCTTTATCAATCAGTGGTGAAGTGGTTTCACCTTTGGCTATGGCTGATAAAAAGCCAGCTTTAACATAAGCCGCTTCGTCAACGCCAGCAGGTACGCGGTTGGTGATGAGGTCGAGCAGGAATTCTTCTTCGCCTGCTGGTGGGGTTTTCAAGAGCTCAACTAAACCAGAGGTTTGTTCAGCGGTTAGCGGCTGAGGCACGATACCTTGTGCAGCACGCTCTTCAACATGTTTACGATAGGCTTCAAGCACAGTTTTTACCCTCATTAATGGCCCTGATAACTATATTTTAGGGCGCTTTTATAGAAGCTGTTTTCAAAATATTCTAGGCGTTTAGGCTTATATTTTAGAGAGTAAACAAGGTTGTTTACTTCAAATTAACTTTGAAAACAGCTTCAAAGTGGGACATATAAACCTAAAAAAGGCGCGCACTATTCTAAGGGAGAATACCTTTAAAGTTAAGAGGCAGAGCAAATAACTTTAATTTTACTCGCTAGACCAAAGGCTAGCAGGCGGTTTGCGACCATGCGAGCGATTTGCCCACACCCTTAAAATAAGCAACTCGTACGAGCTATTTTTGCAGCAGGCTTTCCAAGTGCTCCGCCACATTTTGTGGTTTGACTACGATAACGTCTGTTTCTACAGCGTCCAAAACGGCCTCAGCGGTATTGCCAATTAAAGCGCCCGATAAACCAGTGCGGGCCACCGTGCCAATGATGGTGACTACAGCATCGAGTTCTTTGGCCATTTTAGGAATTAACACATCGGCTGGACCTTCTTTGATGTGCATCTGTTCGTCGCTAAGCTCAAACTCTTTCACAAAGGCAGCGGCCTGTTCACGGTAGCGGGCTTCAATGGTCTCGCGTAGCTGGAAGGTTGGGTCGGCTGCTGAGAGCATGGGCGCAGGGTGTGCAGTGAAAACGTGTAGCTGGGCATTTGCAATCGCCGCTACGGCAAAGGCGTTTTCGATAAGGCTGGTGTGCAGCGCGCGGTGTTCAGCGCCACTGTTGCCCACATCAACGGCGGCTAAGATTTTGCCTTCACTCCAGGGTCGATTGGTTTTGGCAATCAAAACAGGGCAAGGGCAGTAGCGCAAAAGTTTCCAGTCATCTGGGGTTAATAGTGCGCGCTTGAGAGGGTTTTCCGGAAAGTGTTGTTTAACCACTAAACCGCAGCTTTTTTCTTGCTGCACTTGGATGATGGTTTCGTGATAGCTGTTACTCCAAGCTTGCTCGGTGCTTACGCTATAGCCTTCATCAACCAGCTGGCGTGCTGTATCGGTTAACAAATCAGCGTATTGACCCTGCTTGTCGCATATCAGTAGATGTAAATGTGATTTGGTCACACTGGCAATGAGCTTGGCGCGCTTAAGCGCCAGTTGCTCAGGTTGCTTGGGTGTAAGAACCACTAAAATACTGCCGACTTCCTGCATAAAAACCCCCTTGCGTAGTTGATTCTTTAAAGTATAGCGCTTTATTGGCGCGGGCGGTGACTCGTATCATGTACCGAGGTTTTGCAGTATATAATAGAGTTTTTATTTAAGTGTATAGAACCTGACTATGTTAATTCCTGAAATTGAACGTTTTTTACTTTGTGGCACACCGCAAGCCTGGATTGAGCAAGCACTGCAACACCCAGAAGAATTATTAATTGATCACGCCAACTGCGAAAAAAAAGCCGCCGGCACAGCGGTAACCTTGATGTTTCGTTATGCGGAAAAAGAAGAGCTGCAGCAGAAAATGTCGCGTTTGGCACGAGAGGAGTTGCGCCATTTTGAGCAGGTTACCGCGATTATGAAAAAGCGCGGTATTAAATACCGCCAACTGTGCGCATCTGAATATGCTAAGCGGTTGCATCAGCATATTCGTCCCCAAGAGCCGGGTAGGCTGATTGATACTTTGATTATTGGTGCTTTTATTGAGGCGCGCTCGTGTGAGCGTTTCTATCGAATCTTGCCTTTTCTAGATGCTGAGCTTGAAAGGTTTTACCGTTCACTACTCAAAACCGAGGCGCGTCATTTTCAGGATTACCTGCAGCTAGCCCAGCAGTACAGCAAAGAACCTATCGGGGAGCGTGTTGCTTTTTTCGCTGAGCAAGAGCGTCTAGCGATTTGTGCGGATGATCGGGTGTTTAGATTTCACAGTGGTGTGGCGCAATAGGCTGTGGAATTTAAAACTGGCGTTTACATGGGGTAAGCGCCAGTTCAGTGCTGCTTTTAAAGCTTTAAGTTCTAAAGCGTCTTACCAAGTCTTGCAATGCAGTAGCTAGGCGGGCCACCTCTTGGCTTGCCTCGGTGGTTTGCAGTGCGCCATCAGTAGTTTCACTGGTTAAATCATTAATTGCAGTAATGGAACGCGTCATTTCTTCACTGACAGAGCTTTGTTCTTCCGCAGTGCTGGCAATCTGCGCGCTCATATCGTTAATAACAGCTACGGCTTGAATAATGGACTCAAGACTGGCTGTGCCTTTAACGGTTTGTTCTACACCTAGTTTTGCTTTACTGCGACCTGTTTCCATAGCAGTGAAGGCTTGATTCGCACTGGTTTGTAGGCGCGCAATCATGTCGTTAATTTCGCTGGTGGATTGCTGTGTGCGTGAGGCTAGGGTACGTACTTCATCGGCCACGACCGCAAAGCCTCGTCCTGCCTCGCCCGCGCGTGCAGCTTCAATAGCCGCGTTGAGTGCCAGCAGGTTGGTTTGGTCTGCAATACTGCGAATCACATCTAACACGCCGCCGATTTCGTCACTGTCTTTAACCAGTGTAGTAATAACGGTGGTGGCATGCTCAACGGCTTCAGCTAGAGACTCAATAACCTCAATGGTTTGCAGTGAAACCTGACGTGCCGTTGCAGCCTCACCATCGGCATGTTGCGCGGCTTCAGCGGCTTGACTGGCGCTGCGGGCAACCTCATGTGCCGTAGCATGCATTTCGTGCATTGCAGCAGCCACTTGGCTGATTTCGTTTTGTTGCTTACGCATACTTTGGCTGGTGTTTTCTGTTACGACAGAGGTTTCTTCACTGGCCGCGGCAAGCTGGTTAGTGGCGTTATCTACGCTTCGTAGCGCAGTTTGCATCTGTTCACCCATCTGGTTGAAAGAAACCGCAATTCTGCGTAATTCATCTTGGCTTTGGTAGTCAACGCGAACGGTGGTGTCACCTTCGGCCATCTGTGTGCTGGCGGTGCTAATTAATTTGACCGCTTCACGAATGCTACAAACCACGCGCTGGGTTAAAAACATAATTGTGGCGCCGCCCACTAAGAGCAAAGTCACAAACAACTGCAGAATTTTCTTATACTGCTGTTCGGCGTAGATATATTCTTGTTGCGCATCGCTAAGCAAGGATTGGGTGAGCTTGTTTATTTCCAGTGTTGCGGCCGTTACAGCAGGGTTTACCTGGGTTAGTAGCAACTCGTTTGCTTGGTAAAAGTTATGCCTAGCCATGTGTGTCAGGGATGAGTCAATAACTTGTTGCATGTTGGCTAGGTATTGATTGCCTGTGCGCATGATCTCTTGCTCATTAGGATCAAGCGCGATAGCTTCAAGCTGCGTATTCAGTTGCTTGGTTTGGCTGCGAACTTCATTGATTGCGTCTGTGTGCATGCTAATAGGGTGGTTGTGCAGCTCTAAAAAGGCAGACTCGGGTTCATGTTGCAGCATGAGCAACAGTTGAGTGCGTTCCGCTTCAATATTGGTTGCGATTTGGTTGACCAGACTAATGGGGACCATATGTTCGCGGTAAACCCCATCTAGTGACTGGTTAATTTGGCCTATGCCTAGTAATGCCGCCAGGCCTAACACAATAAATAGGGCTAGAGCGACACACATCAGCAGTAGCATTCGAGCTTGTAAGGATAGTTTGTTTAACATGGCAGGTTCCAAATAAAAGTCAGCATGCTGAGGAGGTAATGCTGCTGGACGAGCAGTATTGCGCGTGTTTAATAATGCTTCGTGCGCCGTAACAAAGTTTGACACTTAAGCTGAGTATCGGACAGAAACAGTCAGAACGATGCAAGTTGCATGCCATATTTTGGTGCGTTTAGGCTGCGACAATAATTCGCAGTATCAAAATTGTAGCGCTTTTTATCCTGATTGCGCGGGGCTGTCAAGATAAAAGTTTTTAGAGTAATTAGCAGTGCGGCCAGTGCTTGATTATGGGTAGGTTTGACGCTGAGGTACGCCAGTCTGTACATCTGTGCTGGTTGTCAACTTGCAAAGGTAGCGTCACTGTAACTTGCATTAGCAGGTTGTTTTTATTTATAAGATAATATTCTAGAAGGAGAGTATATTAGAACCAGTAGTTATTTCTAAGGAGGGCTTATGCTGGGTTATGAAACACGGAAATTAGAGGTGCAGGTCGGCGCTTTCAAAGGGCAGGTGCGTGCACTGAGCGATCATATGCAATTTGCTGATCCCAGTGGTAATGCAGAGCGTGCAGGCATATGTTCTGCAAGTTGGAGTTTATTTGGTCAGCTTTGGCCTGCGAGTTATGTGCTGGCTGGAGCGGTTAAGAAGATTGGTATTCAAGGACGGCGCATACTTGAGGTGGGTTGCGGCTTGGCCCTGCCGAGCTTGATTTTACAGTCGCGTGGTGCGGATATTACTGCTAGCGATTATCATCCGCTGACACAAACCTTTTTGGACTACAACACCCACTTGAATCACTTGCCTAATATTCCCTATTTGGATTTGCCTTGGGCAACCGGAGGTGCAGGTGTAGCGGGGTTTGATCTTATTGTGGGCAGCGATATTTTGTATGAGCCTAATCACGCCCAGTTGTTGGTAGGTCTTATAGAGCGCATTGCTAACCCGGTCTCTAAGGTGCTTATTAGCTGTCCCGGACGTGGGCACCGCAATAAATTTAGTCGCAGCATGGAAGGGCTCGGTTACCATTTAACCGAACAACGTGTGGCTTTTGAAGAAGATGAATTGGCGCCCTTTAAAGGTCGTTTGCTTTGCTACCAGCGCGAAGGCTAACAACAGTGTTAACTGGAGCCACTCACTAGGGCGCCGCCTTAAAATGTTGCTAATACATCCCTGTAAGCCTTTGCCATCTGTATTAGGTGGCAGAGGCTTTTCTTTGTCTGTTCAGTGCCGGACGCTACCCAGCATTGGGCGTATGTCTGGTGAGTCTTTTAAGAATATGCAAAGGTAGGGGACAAATAAGTGTGACTGACTTGAACCTGCGCGTTGTTAGCGGTATCTAATCGGCATAGAGTACGGAGCATTGCATGCATAAAGGGATGCATGCTTTTTTGTTTTGCTGCGTGTATTTGAATGTAGAGTTGGATTGTATGCATAAAAACATAGGTGTGTATTGGGTGCGCGTGCTTGCGCTACTGATTTTGTTAACTGGTAGCGCGCAAGCGCAAGATATTCTTGAGCATTTACGCACTTTGCCGAGTGCCGCAGGCGCAGCGCAGGTGCAGGTTGCTGAGGGTCGACCCACACTGATAAAACTGTGGGCGAGCTGGTGCCCGCTGTGCTTGGCGCAAATGGAAGAAACGCAAGAGTGGGCGGTGGCTTCTGATTTTGATGACATCAATTTAGTCACTCTCGCATCACCGGGTGTGCTGGGGGAGCAAAAGACGGTAGCCTTTAATCAGTGGTATCAGGGATTGGATTACCCAGCGCTGCCCGTGTTGTTAGATGAGCAAGGCGTGCTGGTTAAATTTGGGCGCATTCAGGTGTA
>LFTS01000103.1 GCA_001513435.1 Gammaproteobacteria bacterium DTU040 | reverse complement strand
AAGGAGATAAAGAACGCTGGTGGCAATTTGACCCTAGGATCGACTGGTTAATCGCTCTGCTAAAAAACCTCAAGCAGGAAAAGGTACTGCTGATTTGTGCCAGCTCTTACACAGCGCTGGATCTTGAAGAAGCTCTACGCATTCGCACAGGTATCGCCGCCACTACTTTCCATGAAGGCATGACCATTGTTGAGCGCGATCGCGCTGCTGCGTGGTTTGCAGATGAAGAGTACGGTGCCCAGATTCTTTTATGCTCAGAAATCGGCAGTGAAGGCCGCAACTTCCAGTTCAGCCACCATTTGGTGCTGTTTGATTTACCGCAGCACCCTGACTTGCTCGAGCAGCGCATTGGTCGCCTAGATCGTATCGGCCAGAAACACCCCATTGAAATCCATGTGCCCTACTTTACTCACAGCGCCCAACAACGCCTGCTGGATTGGTACCACTTGGGGCATAACGCGTTTTTATCTACCAGTCCCACCGCGCAGACATTGGAGGAGCGTTATCAAGAGGTCCTCCTACCCTTACTGCAAAACCCCACTGAAGATGAAGATGCTTGGCTGCAACTCATCGACGAGGTCAAACAAGCTCGACTTGAGCTTAGCGATGAAATGCAAAAAGGCCGTGACCGTTTATTAGAAATCAACTCCAATGGTCTAGGTAATGGTGAGCGCTTTATTGAGGCAATCCATCAGCAGGAACGCAATTTCGATCTGCCCATCTATATGGAACAGCTATTCAATGCGTTTGGTATCGACAGCGAAGATCATTCAGACAACGCCTTTATTTTACGTCCTAGCGAAAAAATGCTCGATGCCAGCTTCCCGCTGGGCAATGACGAAGCCGTAACCATTACCTACGACCGCGAACTGGCCTTAGCTCGTGAAGACATGCAGTTCATCACTTGGGAGCACCCCATGGTACAAGGCGGTATGGATTTAGTTCTTTCCGGCTCCATGGGTAACACAGGCGTTGCGCTACTCAAAAACAAAGCCATTCCAGCCGGTACAGTACTCGTTGAGTTGATCTTTGTTAGTGAAGTTATAGCTCCCAAGCATCTACAGCTGTCTCGCTATATGCCAGCGACCATTTCTCGCTGCCTGCTGGATGAAAAGGGACGCGATCTGGCCGATAAAGTCAGCTTTAGTACACTTAATGAACAGCTAGCATCAGTGCCACGCGCCAGTGCTGCCAAGTTTGCCCGCGCACAACGCGAACAACTTGTGCCACTACTCGATACTGCGGAAAAACAAATGCTCGTGCAGCATCAAGAGCGCACCCAGCAGGCCCGCACGGCATTTAGCAATGCACTGACTGATGAAATCAACCGTCTCAGTGCTCTACAGAAGGTCAACGCCAACGTGCGTGATGATGAAATCAACACCCTAAGAAAGCACCTAGACGAAGGCTTAGCGCTGCTAGACAAAGCCGTTGTTAGACTCGAGGCTGTGCGTGTGCTGGTGGCAGGATAATCAGATTGGCAGCGCAGCTCGTCAGTCCACCAAGCGCGAACAGACGAGCTGCCTTACCAGTGTTACTTGATATAGGTAAAACATCCATGCAGGAACAGTATCAGCTCAGTCCTATTGGTCACGTGCAATCTTGTTTTGCGGAAAAGTTTGCCATCCCACGTCAACCTGCTTTAGCTCCTGCTGCACAGGGGCGCATTATATTGCTCCCGCCTTACAACCAAGCGCAAGCATTGGCTGGCTTAGAGAAAGTTAGTCATATCTGGGTAATTTTTGTATTTCATCAGGCGCTCAATCAGCAGCATCGGCTGCAAGTGCGCCCTCCCCGCTTAGGTGGTAACCAGCGCATTGGCGTGTTTGCCAGCCGTGCCAGCCACAGGCCCAACAGTATCGGCCAATCGGTGGTTCGCCTTGATGCAATTACAGCGGAGGGTCAGTTGCTCATTTCCGGCTTAGATCTGCTCGATGGCACGCCTGTATTGGATATCAAACCTTACATTCCCTTCGTTGATACCGTGCCCAATGCCTACAATCACATCGCTGAACAACCACCACAGTTGATACAGATAGACTGGACGCCACAGGCAAAGGCGCAAGCCCAACAACATGCTCAGCGGCTTGCGCAGCCACTACTCGAATTGATTGAGCAGTGTCTGGCGCAAGATCCTAAACCTGCTTACCAGCAACCTGACTCCACACGTCATTATGGTGTGTGCTTTTATGACATCAATGTCACTTGGCATTATCCCAGCGCCGATCGTATTTGCGTATTGAATGTTGAGCAAAACAACTCAATCAGTCACTAACACCCCATCTTCTAAACGCCATACCGCCTGCATTTGCGCCGCCAGATCGGGATCGTGGGTGACCACCAAAAAACTTGTGCCTAAAGACTCGGATAGCTCAAGCATCAATGCTTGAATTTTTTGTGCTGTACTGCGATCAAGGTTTCCGGTGGGCTCATCAAGCAACACCAGCTCAGGACGGTTGACCAAAGCTCGCGCAATTGCCACGCGCTGACGTTCCCCGCCAGACAACTCTGAAGGCTTGTGATTGATACGATGTTGCAAGCCTACACGCTCCAGCAGCTTGATAGCACGCTCACGCGCTTCTACTATCGGGGTAGTGCCTATCAACAACGGCATGCAGACATTTTCTAAAGAGGTAAATTCAGGTAGCAAATGGTGAAACTGATACACAAAGCCTAATGCTCTATTTCTGAGCAAGCCTCGTTTGCGCTCTGACAAAGCCGACAGCTCTTCACCTGCCAACCACACGCTGCCAGAAGTGGGTATATCCAAACCAGCCAGCATATTCAGCAAAGTGGTTTTACCCGAACCGGAACTACCCACAATAGCAATACGCTCACCTGCATGTAGTTTTAAGTCCACCTGCTTCAATACGGACACAGCTTCCGGCCCTTCTTGATAGGTTTTTATCAGCTGCCGACACTCTAAAACCACTGACTTACTCATAACGCAAAGCCTCCGCAGGTTGCGTACGTGACGCGCGCCACGCCGGGTAAAGCGTAGCTAAAAAGCTCATGCCAAGTGCGGCTGAGCAAATCAGCGTGACGTCCTCCCAACGTAACTCGGAAGGCAAATAACTAATAAAGTACACATCTGAGCTTAAAAACTGATGACCCAACAGGGACTCCAAGGCAGCCACCCACGCGGTGACATTCAACGCCGAAATAACACCCAGCACACCGCCAATCAGAGTTCCCACCACACCGATTAGGGTTCCCTGCACCATAAATACCGCCAT
>LFTS01000094.1 GCA_001513435.1 Gammaproteobacteria bacterium DTU040 | reverse complement strand
GGTCTAGACTCACCGCTGGCATACGGTTATACAGGCGCGTGGACTCAAGCTTGATATGCGCTTGGCTGCCAAGTGTTTTATTAACGGTATTTTGCTGCAGCCCATTCATTAGCGCTGTGATAAAGATAATCACCGCCGTACCCACGGCAATAGCAATGCTAATCAGCAGGGTTTGCAAAGGGTTTTCAGCCATGAAACGCCAAGCTATGCGCTGTTCAATCCACAGCCGCGCGCTGAGCAAAGACATGGATTAATGCGCCTCCAGCACTGGGCGTACACTTTGACCAAGCTGTTTGACATCATCAGGCAACACCAGCTGCGTGCCGGCAGTAATTCCCTTTATCACCTCAACGGCAGTGGTGCTTTGCAGTCCCAGTTCAATCGGCGTTAACGCTGTTTTGCCATCTGCCAAGGTATACACCTGCCAGCCTTGTTCGGTGTGCCAGATATAGTCCTTAGGGACCAACAGCGCTTGCTGTTTTTGCGCGGTCAATATACTCACCGATACGGTCATGCCCTGACGCAAGCGCGCCTCGCTATCCTGCACCTGCAAATGCACATCCAAGGTCCCGCTACTCTCATCCACAGCGGGTGCAATAAAGCTGACTGTGGCAGGCAGTTCATGCTCTGGCCATGCATCAGCAATTACTACTGCGGACTGGCCAAGCTGTAAAGGTGCCATATACTTTTCATCTACCGCAGCAACAATTTCCAAGCCATCCAAGCGAGCGATCTCCAACAGCACTTTACCCGGCTGCACCTGATCACCCGGCTCAACATTACGCGTTTGCACCCGTCCTGCAAAAGGAGCGCTAATCTGGGTTTTATCTAAATTAGCCTTAGCCGATTGCAAACGTTGCTGTAAGAGACGCTCTTCGTCACCACCGGGCTGTAACGAGCGCACTAATAACTCTGCGCGCGTTAAGCTGGTTTTCCGGGTTTTGGCTAAGCTCTGCGCTTGCTCACTTTGCTCGGTAGACAACATGCCCTGCTCGGCTAACTGTGTGCGACGTTGAGCTTCTCGCTGTGCCTGTTGATAGGCTAAACGTGCTTCAGCTAAGGACTCTAACGCTTGCGGATAGAGCTGGTTGGTGAGCTGCGCTAAGGCCGTCTGTGCTTGCTTATACTGCGCAAGCCAATCATCTTGATGTAGGCTGATGAGCAGATCGCCCGCCTGCACCTGGTCTCCTTCGCGAACAAAACGCTCTGCCACTGTGCCTGTAATCTCTGCGCCGATGCGCGCCAGCGATTGATAGCGCACCTGCCCACTGGCTACCACCCACTGCTCAAGCGGCAACATTTGCGCCGTGATAACACGCACCGGTGTTCCGCGCCAAGTTTTAAACGCACTAAAACCAACACCTACTGCCAGCGCAAGTACTGCAAAAAATATGATTCGACGCATAGATTAGTAACGCTCTTTAGGATTCCCAACCAGAGGAATAAAACGAGAATTTATTCAGCGCCTTACTTTATCAAAACATATACCAAACAAGTCTGTACCAGCGCATTTGTCGCAGCCAAGCTGCTTAGTTATTTTCGCTCAATATAGGCCGGAAAAATCTCAATCAAGCCCTGCTTATAGAGTTGGCCGATGGTTTTTTTGTAGTTGCCCTTGCTCACACCAAAACGGTCAGCAATAGCCTGCGCCGAGCTTTTATCGCTTAATTCTAAACGCCCATCATTGTCAGCCAGCGCGGCTAAAATCTGCTCGCTTAGATGATCACGTACTTCTTGCCCCTGCAACTGTAGACTCAGACTTAGACGGCCATCCTCACGTACTTCTCTGATATAACCGGGCAGGCGCTGACCTATACGCACCGGCTGAAACACTTCGTAATGATGCAAAAGACCCAGATACTGCTTATCCACCAAACAGGTAAAACCCAGATCGGTACGCTCAGCTACCAACAGCTTTACAGCATCATTCACCGCATAGCCCGCGTCCTCAACTGTGCTTTTGGCAAAGCGATCCAACTGAGCTGAAGCCACCAAGCGTCCGGTATGCACATCTTGGTAAACAAATACCACAACCGAGTCACCCACCTGTACGGGGCGTTTTTCTTCAGAGTGCGGCATCAGCAAGTCTTTGCTTAACCCCCAATCCAAAAAAATACCCGTACGGTTAATATCCACCACCTGCAAACTAGCAAATTGACCTAGCATGACCTTAGGCGTGCGACCTGTGGCAACAATACGATCTTCACTATCATAATAAATGAACACGTCCAACCACTCGCCGGGTTCGGTATCAGCGTTTTTGGGGATCTCGCGCCGTGGCAACAGGATCTCGCCGGAGTCGCCATCATCAAGATACAGGCCAAAATCAACGTGATGACTGACTTGCAGTCGGTTTATTTGCCCAACACTAACCATTGTTTGATACCTTTTCTGAACGCTAAATAAACCTATCATACAGCCTTAGCGGACGGCTGTACGGGCAGTACTGCTGATATTTCTTGCCTGTTTTTAGTCACGCTGCGGCTCAAGAATGTGCCTAGCCTATCATCCAACAGTGCTTATGGCTTATGTGGTCGCGCCAAAAACTCATGGGACTGCATTTCCAGTAAGCGACTTAGAGTGCGCTGGAACTCAAACTGCAGACGATTACCGGTGTAAAGGTCTTTGAGCTCCACTTCAGCCGAGAGAATCAGCTTAACGTTACGATCGTAGAACTCATCTACTAAGTTAATAAAGCGGCGCGCAATATCTTCGTTTTTGCTGCTCATTTGTTCCACGCCAGACAGAATCACGGCGCTATAGATTTTACCCAGTTCGATATAGTCATTTTGGCTGCGTGGCCCGTCACAGATGGCGCGAAAATCAAACCATGCCACATCGTTACCGACCTTACGGGCAATAATTTCTCGATTTTCGACGGTTAACACTTCGTTTTCAAGAATTTTGCAATTCTCTAGCAGTAAACTGCGAAAGCTTTGCTCCAGCTTGGCATCCACCTCTGCTGATAACGGCCAGTGGTACAGCTCTGCTTGCTCCAAAGCGCGTAAACGGTAGTCAATGCCGCTGTCCACGTTAACCACTTCGGTATGCTCTTTAAGCAATGCAATTGCCGGTAAAAAACGCGCGCGCTGCAAGCCGTCTTTATACAGACCATCGGGCACAATGTTGGAAGTAGCGACTAGAGTCACGCCGTTTCTAAACAACTCTTCCATGAGGCCGCCCAAAATCATGGCGTCGGTAATATCTGAGACAAAAAACTCATCAAAACAAATCACCCGCGCCTCACTAGCAAAACGCTTAGCCACGATAACCAATGGGTTTTTTTCGCCTGCCAGACTACGTAACTCCTCGTGCACACGCTTCATAAAGCGATGAAAGTGAGTGCGCATTTTCTGTTCAAACGGCAGCGCTTCAAAAAAAGTATCGACCAAATAGGTTTTGCCACGCCCCACACCACCCCAAAAATACAAACCTTTAATGGGCTGCAGATTTTTACGACCCAGCATAATGCTGAGCCGACTTTGCTTTGGTGCTTCAGTTAGAAGATCATCGTACAACCGCTGTAAGTGCCTTACTGCGTTCTCTTGGGCTGCATCGCGGAAAAAATCCGGACGTTTTAAATCTTCTTGGTAGCGTTCTAATGGAGTCATAATGGTGTCGATGTATTAACAAAAACAGGGGCGTAACTTTAACCATGCAACAATCAATTGGCAATCTTTGCGCCTATAGAAGCGCTTAAGAGCGGTGTTTTTTTAACCCTTCTTTATCAGGACAAAAGCATCTTCCATGCAGCAGAGCTCATGTTGCCACTGATAGCATGAAGCCTGTCCAAGTTGTAATAGCGCATATAAGCTGCCACAAGAGCTGTGCCAAGCNNATTGCGGGATTGTGGGAGCGCATCTTATGCGCGATGAAAACCCTGCCGAGCTAAACTGATCCTGTAGATACTCTTCAAGATAAGCAAAGAGGCCGGGAACCACTCTACATACGAGGTCAGTAAACTGCCTCAAGGTCGCCACGGCTTCCCCAGTAAATTGCTCTTATCTTAACGAATAATCGTTATTGACTAACATACAAG
>LFTS01000109.1 GCA_001513435.1 Gammaproteobacteria bacterium DTU040 | reverse complement strand
GCGCAACGCCCAGCTGACTGGCTTTGCTGCGGTCAATAATCAACATCTTGCGCGGGGCATCGGCAATGGAGCTGTCATCCAGATCAACAACACCCTCGACATTACCCAACGCCGCCAATACTGCATCTGCAACCTCACGCCGGCCTTCTGCCGTTGGTCCGTAGATTTCCGCCACAATGGGCGCTTGAACCGGTGGACCCGGGGGGACTTCAACCACTTTGACATTCGCGCCAAAAGCCTCGCCAATACGCTGCAACTCAGGGCGCAAGCGCGTGGCAATCGCATGACTTTGGTCTTTTCGCTCGGATTTATCCACTAGGTTGACCTGCAAATCACCGCTTTCACTGCCACTACGCAAATAATACTGACGCACCAAACCGTTAAAGTTTATCGGTGATGCGGTGCCAGCATAGCTTTGATAATTCACCACTTCCGGCACTGTAGACAGGTAAGCACCCAGCTCACCGAGCACCGCTGAGGTCTGCTCCAAGGGCGTACCTGCCGGCATATCCACAATCACCTGAAACTCGGATTTGTTATCAAAGGGCAGCATTTTTAACAGCACCAAACCGGTTACCGGTAACGCCATCGAAATACCAATCAGCCCCATCACCACCAGACCCAGAAAGAAGCGATTGCGCGTGCCTTTCTTCGTATCCAAGAAGGGGGCGAAAATGCCATGGAATAAGCGCGATAAGAATGCCGGCAATTTCGCTGGCTTTTCAGTTGTCTGCTCGGCGCTGCTAGGCACGGCTTTTTTCAGCCACAACCGCGCCAACCAAGGCGTTAACGTAAAGGCAATCGCCAGTGACAACACCATCCCCATACTGGCGTTAATCGGAATCGGGCCCATATAAGGTCCCATCAAGCCAGATACAAAAGCCATCGGCAGCAAGGCAGCAATTACGGTAAAGGTCGCTAGAATGGTGGGGCCACCCACTTCATCCACCGCTGGCGGAATAATTTGCAGCAGGGTTTTATCAGGATACAACTTTTGATGTCGGTGAATATTTTCCACCACCACAATGGCGTCATCCACCAAAATACCAATCGAGAAAATTAGCGCAAACAACGACACTCGGTTCAGGGTAAAACCCCATGCCCAAGAGGCAAACAGCGTTGCCGCAAGGGTTAAGCCTACAGCCACACCTAAAATAGCCGCCTCACGGCGTCCCAAAACAAAAAACACCAGCGCCACAACAGACAGGGTGGCAAAAATGAGTTTTTGAATCAGCTGACGAGCTTTTTCGTTGGCAGTGGCCCCATAGTCACGAGTTTCTACCACCTCTACATCCATAGGAATCAGGGTGTTTTGTAATTCAGCCACACGTGCCATTACCGCTTCAGAGACGTCAATGGCGTTTTCACCCGGTTTTTTTGTTACCGTCAACGTCACCGCAGGAAACTCTTGCGCCTGCTCACCAACACTGCCAAAACGTACATAGTTGCTCGGCGGCAACGGCCCTTCACTGACCTCAGCCACATCACCGAGGAAAATGGCACGGTCCTGATGCACACCTACCACTAGCTCGGCCACTTCGCGGGCATTGTTTAAAAAACGCCCTGCTTCAATTTGAATAGATTGGTTACCACTGATTAGCTCACCACTGGGCAAGCCCAGGTTGGCTGATTGCAAAGCTAGACGCAAATCATTAACGGTTAAACCCACTGCACTTAAACGCTCAGGCTCTAAATCAACCCGCACCACGCGCCCCGGCCCACCGATGGTGTCCACTTCTCGCGTACCTGGTACACGTTTAAGCTCCACTTCAATACTGTGAGCAATGCGCTGCAGATCATAGGCGCCAAAATCAGGGTTGGTGTGATACAGCGTCACCGTCACAATGGGTACATCATCGATCCCCATGGGACGCGTGATCGGCGGTAAAACACCCAAATCACGCGGTAACCAACTTTCGTTAGAACGCAGAGTATCGTGCAGCTTAACCAAGGCATCATTGCGGGTAACGCCCACTTCAAATTGCACGGTAATCACCGACACTCCCGGCTGCGAGGCGGACATCACATGCTCAACCCCTGCCATTTGTGATAACACCTGCTCGGCTGGGTTGGTGACCATGCTTTCGACATCACGCACCGCCGCACCCGGAAACGGAATAATCACGTTGGCCATGGTGACGTTAATTTGTGGCTCTTCTTCCTGTGGCGTCACCAAAATAGCGAACAAGCCCATCAACAAGGCCAGCAAAGCCAGTAGCGGGGTAATTTGTGCTGCCTGAAATGCCGCGGCAATGCGGCCTGAAATACCTAAGGGACGCATGCTTACTCCTTGCTCAACACATGAAGATCAAGATACACCCACTCGCCTTCGCTTAAACCGCTCAGCACCTCGATCTCGTCACCCGTTTGCGCGCCTAAACGCACCTGCCGCAAAAGAGGTTTACCCTCTTGCGCGCTTTTGACATACACCGCGGTCAGCTCGGCGCGGCGAACCACCGCCTTGGCAGGGATAAATAATTTGCTCTGCTGGGCAAGCTGCGGGCGCTGCAACTGAACCTTAACGGACTGACCCGGCACTAAACCGGTATTGCCGTTGGTAAGGGTTAAACGCAAACGTACGCTCTGTGAACTGGCATCCGCGGTAGGCAGGCGCTGTAAATTATTGACTGCTAGCACCTCTTGCCCGTGCTTTACTTTTATCTGTTCCAAGCTGAGGTTTTGCGCTGGCAAGGCATTCACAGGCACCGACACACCCACTCTTAACTGTGCAGGTTCAAACAAACTCAGCAGCGACATGCCCGGCATCGCCATATCACCCTGCGTGGCCGGCACATCAATCACCACTCCAGCATAAGGCGCGCGAATAATAAAGAAGTCGCTTTGTACTTGTGCGGCCTGCACCTGTGCTTGGTGCGCCTTAAGTTGGGCGGCGGTGGCACGCTGCTCAGCTTCAATACGCTCTAACGCGCCTTGGCTAATATAGTTTTGTTCGAAGAGCTTTTTCTGCCGTGCCAGTTCTTGGGTTAGCGCATGCAACTGTGCTCTGGCAGCATCGGCCTGTGCTTGTGCGGCAGCTTGTTGTTGACGTGCCTGGCTGGCATCAATCTCTATCAGCAGCTGCCCAGCTGTGACTGTGTCACCAGCTTTGACATGTACTTGTTTAATTCTGCCGGTCACCTGCGCTGCAACACGGGTATCAGTGACTGCTTCTACCTGTCCTTCATACTCAGCACTGCTGGCCCAAGATGCACGCTTGACTTGCACCGCCGCAGAA
>LFTS01000301.1 GCA_001513435.1 Gammaproteobacteria bacterium DTU040 | reverse complement strand
AGATGTGTATAAGAGACAGCTGCAAAAGCTGCTGCATAAGCTTGGCCGTGGCGGGTGCGTGCTCGCTCATTTTCAGCATCACGCGATTGCCGGCGGCCAAGGCACTGGTGAGCGGTCCAGTGGATAAAAATACTGGGCTATTCCACGGCACGACAATACCCACTACACCGACGGGCTGGTAGTACACTTTGGCGCACGAAGGTTGAAATAGCAGGCTGGGCCAGCGTCTTTGTGGCCGCATCCAGCGTTTAAGGTTGCGCCGCGCATGAGCAATACCCAGCACGCTTGGCAAAAGCTCTACCATGCGTGTTTCATCGGCACTGCGATGGCCGAAATCCTGGCTGATGGCAGCCGCAATGGCATCCTGCTGTTTTATAAGCGCCTGCCGTAATTGCTCTAACCAGTCACTGCGCTCTGCCGCCGAGGGCATAGGGTTTTTGGCAAATGCCTGTTGCAGCCTAGTAAAGTGTTGGCGTAGTAATTCGCAGGTCATAGTTTAAATCCTTTCGCCTATTCAGCCCGTTACTTTGCGTAGTAAGGCTCGCCCAATGATGCGTAGTTTATTTTTAAGGGTTTTTGTATTGAGCATAAAGCAAAGGATATGGCAGGTATGTTGGCTTTTAGGTTAGTTGTTCAACCTTAGCGCACCTCACGTTTAAGCAAACTTTACGCTATACTTAGCAACTTTCTGCCATTTTCAACCCGTGGATGATCATCGTGAGCCAAATAACCCCCACCGTGCGCACCTTTCAAGACCTTATTCTTGCTTTGCAAAGCTTCTGGGCTGAGCAGGGCTGTGTGGTGTTGCAACCCTACGACATGGAAATGGGTGCCGGCACCTTCCATACCGCCACCTTTTTACGTGCCATTGGCCCTGAGACCTGGAACTCAGCCTATGTGCAGCCCTCGCGCCGACCGACGGACGGTCGCTACGGTGATAACCCCAACCGTTTGCAGCATTATTATCAGTTTCAAGTAGTGCTCAAGCCCAATCCTGACAACATCCAGGAGCTCTATCTGGACTCGTTACGCCATATTGGTGTGGATCCGCTGGTGCATGATATTCGTTTTGTCGAAGACAACTGGGAATCCCCAACCTTAGGTGCTTGGGGGCTGGGCTGGGAAGTTTGGCTTAACGGTATGGAAGTGACGCAATTTACTTATTTCCAACAAGTAGGCGGTGTCGAATGTTATCCCGTCACGGGCGAGATCACTTATGGTTTAGAGCGTTTGGCCATGTATCTGCAGGGTGTGGATTCGGTTTATGACTTAGTATGGACCGATGGCCCCTTTGGAGTGGTAACCTATGGTGATGTGTTCCACCAGAACGAAGTGGAGCAATCGGCGTATAACTTTGAGCACGCCAATGTGGAGAAGCTGTTTGAGCAGTTTGATTTCTTTGAAAGCGAAGCCAGCCGCTTAATGGAGTTGGAGTTGCCTTTGCCGAGTTACGAAATGGTACTCAAAGCCTCACACACCTTTAACCTGCTGGATGCACGTCGGGCGATTTCTGTAACCGAGCGTCAGCGTTATATTTTACGTGTGCGCACTTTGGCGCGCGCCGTGGCACACAGCTACTTGCATGTACGCGCCAAGCTGGGCTTCCCGATGGCGCCGGAACATTTGCGTGATGAGGTCTTAGCAAAACTGGAGGCAGAACAATGAGTGCGCAGGATTTTTTAGTTGAGCTGGGTACTGAAGAGCTGCCACCTAAAGCCTTAAAAACCTTGGCGCAAGCCTTTGCCGATGGTATCAAGGC